>RFIU01000116.1 GCA_003695555.1 Alphaproteobacteria bacterium | reverse complement strand
CTAGGGTTGCATCGTCGATCACGTGCCATGCGGTCAGGCGACACGAGATCCCGGCGACGACATGGCGCGAGAGCCGCCCGGGCGACTTTGCGCCACTTATAATATTCTGGCATGAGCATTATTCAGGACGAAAGGCACGTCAAGGGGATCCTTGAATTCGCGCAAGAACGTTGTCATCTTGCAACACCTCCCGGAAGAATGGGGTGGTGCGACAAAACCCCTGTCGGCAGGTTCACGATCGGTGCTCGGCGGAAATGTCGGCGGCTGGTGGCGATATTGGATCGCCTTTGAAGGCTGGCGCGTTCAGGAATCCGTAACGTCAACTTCTCGCCGAACGTCGGTCGGGTGTTGAATGGGAGACTGCAGATGGCAGAACGTCTGAAGGGCAAGGTAGCACTCGTCACCGGCGCGGCATCGGGACTGGGACGTGCGACGGCGCGCCTGATGGCGAGAGAGGGAGCCAGGGTCGTGGCCAGCGACATCGACGCTAACGGCCTCGAATCACTGGCCCGGGAAGAGACCGGCATCGCCATGACCGCGGTTCATGACGTGACCGACGAACTGCGCTGGACGGCGGTGATCGACGAGATCGACCAGCGTTTCGGGGCACTTCACATCCTCGTCAACAATGCCGGCATCGGCACCATGGGAACGATCGAGAATACCTCGACCGAAGACTGGCGCCGCGTCCATGAAGTCGATCTCGACAGCGTCTTCTTCGGCTGCCGCGCCGCCCTGGCGCTGATGAAGCGCTCAGCGCCGGGTGCGATCGTCAATGTCAGCTCGGTCGCCGGTCTGCTCGCCGACAACAATCTCACCGCCTACTGCTCGGCAAAGGCGGCGGTACGCCACCTGACCAAGGCCGTCGCCCTGCACTGCGCGCGGATGAAGTACGAGATCCGCTGCAATTCGGTCCACCCTGCCTTCATCGACACGGCGATTCTGGACGATGTCGTGCCGGGCATGCCACGCGAAATGCTGCTTGAGAAGCTGGCCGAGGGCAATCCGATGGGCCGGGTCGGCGAACCGGAGGACGTCGCCTGGGCGATCGTCTATCTGGCCAGCGACGAGGCGAAGTTCGTCAATGGCGCCGAGCTTGCCATCGACGGCGGCCTGAGCGCGCAGTAGTCGCCGCGCGCGGCATTATCCCGCCGGCATCGCGGGATCACGCTCGCCCTTCCCGCCAACGCCCGAGAGGCGACGCGTCGCGGAGATGTGGTAGAAGATGTGATCGAGGCTCGCCATGCCCACCAACGCCCGAGAGGCGACGGCCACGCACTCAGGCGGGCTCCTCTTCCAACGGCCAAAGGGCACGGACCGGCTCCGGCAGGCTCTGGCGGACATCATCCACCTCGCCGGCGGTAACGTGATGCGAAAGGACGGCAAAGACCGTCCGGCTCGCCGCCTCCAGGTCGAGATCGCCGACATCGGCCGATCCCAGTCGCTCACGGACCTGCGCCAGGAACTCTTCGCGCGAGCGCCATTTCTGCGGCGTCGCGCTCGGTTTCCAGCCCTCATAGAAAAAGCCGCGTACCAGCATCGGCAGTTGCGCCGCCAGATGCGCCACCTCATTGACGCTCAGCCGGTCGCGCAGCACGTGAAGGACGGCGCGCAGCAATTCATAGGCACGCCGCCGGCTGACCCCCAGCGGATCCATTACCTCCTTCAGCCAGATGTTCGTCTTCTGTAGCGTTTCATCGAAAACTTCGAGACCCGTCGCACTCATGACATCCTCCTTCCCGCCGTTTCAAGGGATTCTGCCGGATTTCCCTCCGCTCACCATCATTAAAAGTGAACGCTCTCGGCACCGACCTTGTTTCGCCATGACCCACAGCGATCGGCGTCGGGAAATCTTCCATGAAAGGGAGGCAGACGGATGCCCCCTGTCCCATTGCGAGCAAAATACATGGACATCACAATTTTTATATGTGAAAATGCGTTTCATTATTGGGAGATGCCCCTGCGAAACTGATTTCGCCCAAGGCCGGGATCAGAGGCAAGCCAACGAAAAAATAAGGGGAGGATACTGCCATGGGACGGCTCGTCACGCCTTCGGCACCGCCGCAAGTGCAGACCATGACCGCGGTGGCGGAACCGCCCGACACCTATATCGACCGGATCGCAAAATACGTTCCGGCAGAGATCATCGGCGCCTATCTGGCGGTCGAAAAGATGATGGCAACGGGGCCCGATGATCGAACACTGGCGTTCGCCACATTGGCGGCCTTTACTGTCCTGACGCCGCTCTATTTCCATTCCTTGCCGGGTCCGGCAGCCTGCAAACGTCTTCACATGCTCATTTCGACCCTGGCCTTCCTGCTGTGGTCCTACGCCCTGCCGGGCGCGGCGTGGGTGTCCCTCGGGC
Organism: Alphaproteobacteria bacterium; assembly: GCA_003695555.1. Classification (GTDB taxonomy): domain Bacteria; phylum Pseudomonadota; class Alphaproteobacteria; order Sphingomonadales; family Rhodothalassiaceae; genus J084. The sequence goes on along the minus strand of RFIU01000116.1, from coordinate 7,489 downwards.
TGGATGATCCCAGACTTGCCGGTGTTCTGCTTATCGTCGGTTCGCTCGCCTTCGGACTGATCAAACCGCCGCCGGCCGATGACACGAACGGTGAAGGAAAGGTCGAGGCGATAGAGCCGCCACGGACGGGGGAATGATCCCCGGCCTTGTCCTGAAGGGCAGGCAGCGGGTGGTATGCATCGCTTTCCTGCTGCTGATCTTGAGCAGCACCGGATGCAGCATCGTCTGGGTGGACGATGCGGGGCGCTGCCACCTGCTGGGTTTCAATCACATTCGGCTGGCTGCCGCACCGCCCGGCAGTCCTGTCGCCGGCACGAGCGTGGCACTCGAGACCATCGGGATTTCAGCGATATCGCTACCCCAGGAAAACCATTTCGGGCTCGGCTATGTGCGCCACGAGTTTGCCCTTCTGCGCAATGATGCGCTGATCATCGGCTCACCTCTGTTGTCGGACCGGCCGAAAAACCTAAGCCCCCGGAGCAGCGGGCGGAAAAGGGAGGAATCTCACCATGACACGGAAGATGAAGTACCAAATGACACGGAAGATGAAGTACCAAACATCCAAACCGCCCTGCCCGCCGCCTGTCCCACACAATGAATGCCGGGCCACCGTTCGCGGCATGGTCGTCTTGGCAGGGGCGATCCTGCTGGCCTCCTGCTCTTCGACCGATCGGGTGACCTTCGTCACCTCAACCGTCATCGGTCTTGATGCCGACAGCCGGACACAGACCACCGGCATCGGTTATGGGCGGATCGAGGGTGTCTTCGGTCCGGCCTATCAGGAAGGCGGCGTACCGCCCGTCTATGCCCGGCTGTCATCGAATCTGAGCGTCTTTTCGCCGGAGATCGATCAGCTCTACGCCACAGGAAATGCCGCCCAACTCGCTGCCGGCGATGCCAGTAGCAATGATAATAAAGGCAAGATGCTGGGCTCGCGCCGGTCCATGTTCTTCGGAACGGCCACTGTTTTCGGATTGCAATTGGGCTTCGGCACCATGGGCCCCCAGAGCGGCACCCTCGGCTACAAACGGATCGAATTTTCCCGTATCCCGATCCAGAGGAGAGGGCCGAAAGAGAATCATCAGGACAAGGAAGATATCTATCCCTCCGTCCTTGCCAGCATCCGGATCGAACGAGCCAAGAGCCGGAACGAAAGCTCGCCACCAACCACGACCTCTTCCGGGACGGCATCGCCGCCTTCACAGGAGAACCCCGCCATCCGCCGGATGGTCGAGAGTTCCGGCGTAGCGCTCAACCAGTTCTTCGCCACCGGCGATGCGGCAGAGGCGCTCGCTCCCATTCTCAGGCCCGCATACCAGATGGATGCCATCATGGCCATCCAGAGCACGAGCGCCACCTATGGCCCGGACGAAAATACAGCGGCCATCGAGGTCATGATTTCGAACAGCGCATCGAGCAAAGAGTGCAATCGGGCGCTTCTCGACTACGCCAGAAATATGGGCATCTCCCCGACGCTGCTGCTGTACTCCAAGGACTTCAAGAAGGAGCGGAAGGAAATATTCGATAAGCTCAAGAGCAAGGGGTGCGACACGCAGCCCTCGAACTAGATCCCGGATCAAGTGATGGAATGGACGGCGATCTTCCTCCGGATCTACATGAAGGAAAAATGTCATGCCCAACAAAGTGGAACTGAAGAACGTGGTGAAGAATGATGTCGGCAGGATCGTGCAGAGTGCCATTGATCGCGACGGCGCCACCAGCGTCACGGCAAAGGTCGACTCCAGCAATGGGGCGACATGGACCATATCCTGGTCGGTGCCGGCCTCGTCACGCCCCTGATCTGGCGAATAAGGAGTGCGGTGATCGCTCGTATCCCGCGCGAAAAAACGCGCAAGACCTGATCGGGATAGCGAAAGGGGGAGACCTGCCGGTCTCCCCCTCCTCTCTTGACGTCGCCTTGGTCGGCGGCGGGATGAATTCGGCAGCGGGCTCGCTAGGCCTTAGCGCCGCCAAGTCAGCCGCACCCAGCCGAACGGACCGGGGATCGGATAGAGCGTGCCGTCAAAGCTGTTGAGGTCGCAGCTGTAGCAGATCGGCGTCGAGGTATCGAAGAGATTGTTGACGCCGACGCTCAACGCCCAGTCGCCCTTCCAGATATGCGGCGTCCAGGTCACCGTCAGATCGCCATACAGACGACTGCCGATCTTATTGACGCCGTTCGCGGCATCGGAGCACAACGAACCCAGCGAGCCGTCAAAGGGGCAGGTCTCCTTCAGCGAGCTCATGTAGCGCAGCAGGAAATTCACCGAGAACTCGCGATAGAACCAGTCGAGGGCGAGCGTGGACTTGTACTCGACGAAGCCGCGCTCGGGCGATCCGAGCTCGGTTCCCGCGCGCTCATTGGGGACCAGTGTTCCGCTCGGCCCCAGCGTGAATTCCTTGTAGGAATCCAGCCAGGTGTTGAGCCAGCTCAGGCGGAACTGGCCAACGTCGAACTGCTCGCTCGTCAGGATCACCGACCAGTCGATGCCGTCGGTCTTGATCCGGCCGATATTGGTCAACTGGTTCTCGAAGCGGATGATCGAACCGCCCGGACCGCGTTCGATTCCCGAACAGAACAGGGGATCGAGCGTCGCCACGCACTGATCGAGCTGATCCTGGGCATTGAGCGCCTGAATCGCGTTCTTCAGGTCGATGTTGTAGTAATTGGCTTCGACGACCAGGCTCTCGAATCCGCTGCCCTCACCGAACCAGTCCGGACTGAAGGCGAAGCCCGCGGTCCAGGTGTTCGACGTCTCGGGCTGCAGATTCGGATTGCCGCCGGTGTTCACGCTGATCTGGGGATTGATCTGCGTAAAACCTGCCGGCACGCCGAGCGCCTGACAGTTGGCGAGCGTCTGGCCCGTCGCATCCGAACAGGGGTCATTGATCGTCGAATCGAAGCGCGAGCCGCTGTTGAACAGCTCGCCGATGCCCGGCGCCCGGAAGCCCTCCGACCAGGTGCCGCGGATCAGCAGATCGTCGTTCACCCGCCAGTCACCGCCGAACTTGAAGACGGTCTTCGAGCCTGAGGTGTTGTAGTCCGAAACGCGGAACGAGCCGTTTGCTTCCAGCAGGCGCATGAAAGGCAGATCCGCGACCAGCGGAATGTTCACTTCCCCATAGACTTCGTCAACGTTGAACTGACCTTCCGTCGGAGAAGCGGGCACGCCCGCCGTCTCACCCGAAGAGACGACCGAATCGGGCGTGAAGAAGCCCTGTTCCTTGCGGTGCTCATAGCCGAAGGCATAGCCGAGCGGACCGGCCGGCAGGTCGAACATGTCACCGGTGACATTGAAGGTGACATCGAAGAAGCGCTGTTCGCTTTCGTCCTTCTGAACGAAGGTGACAAAGTCCAGCATTTCTTGGGTGATCGAGCCCTGACCATTGGGCCCTTGGCCGCCGAAGATGTTGAACGGTACGCAGCCCGGCACCGCTGCGCATTCATCCACGGGGCCGAGCGCCAGAGCCAGTTTGCGGGCATTGAAAGCCCCGAACTTGCGCTGGTTCGCCTGATTCTGGGCCCAGGTGGCATTGAAGTCCCAATAAACCGTACGCCCGGCGAAATCCACTTCGCCGCTCAGGGTTCCGCTCAACACCCAGGTATCGACGTTCTGCTTGAAGATGCGCGGACCGGCCTCGATCGGACGGCGGCCGATCAGGATCAGGTTGGGATCACTGCCACCGCCATTGAGGTCGATGCCGAACGGATTGAAGGGATGATCGGCAGGGATGAAGATATTGTCCAGGAAGAAGCCGGCACCCGCGTCAGAGCCCATGAACAGCGGCTCGGGGGCGGCCTGATTGACCGAACGGCGATTGTTATAGGCCGCCTTCATTTCGAAGACGATCCGGTCGGTCACGTCCACTTCCGCCTTGCCGAAGATGTTCACCCGCTTGTTCGGCGTGAGCAGCAGGTTGAAGGGCTGGAAATTGAAGCGGTCGGCCGTCGTGAAGGGGTGGAAATCGCCACCGAAGGGATCGAGCGGATCGAATGCCGGCTTGTTCGCGCCGCCGTCATTGAGCGCCCCGTCATTGAGCGTGATCGAGAGAGTCTCGCCAGTGCGCGGGTCGGTGAAGATGAAGCGTCCTTGCGGCGTGCCGGAGGAACCGCCGGTTCCATCCGTAATGCCGGCGATCGGGAATTGAGAGATCTTGCGGTCGCCGGCGAAGACCTTGCCCTGGTCGGTGAAGCTGGCGGCCAGCATCACCCGCGTGTTCTCGCCGCTGGCACCCCAACGGAAGGTATATTCCTGACTCGTCCCATCACCTTTGTTCAGAAAAGTGCCGCCATAGGCGCTCACCTCGAAGCCGTCATAGGCATTCTTGGTGATGACATTGACAACACCACCGATCGCGTCAGAACCGTATATCGTCGAAGCGCCGTCCTGCAGCACCTCGATCCGGTCGATGACATTGACCGGGATGGTGTTCAGGTCCACTGCTCCCGAGACGCCGGAAGCCGACGAGCCCTTGATCCAGCGGCGGCCGTCCACGAGTACCAGGGTCCGCTTCGAGCCGAGATAGCGCAGGTCGATTTCGCTGGCGCCGGCACCGATGCCACCGCCATCTGGCGGAAAGCCTAGATTGCCGCTCGAATTGTTGGCGCGGTTGATGGCCGAGCCCGCCACCGGCAGGCGCTGCAGGAATTCGCCTAGCGAAACCTGACCGGTCTTGTCGATGTCCTCGGCGGTCAGCGTCATCACCGGCTGCGGCGTCTCGAGCGGCGAACGCCGGATACGCGAACCGGTTACCACGATCTGTTCGAGTTCCTCATCATCGGCCGCCTGCTGATCCGACTGAGCAGCCGTATTCTGAGCTGCTGCCGGATGCCCAGCGATCGTCGCCAGGAGAATGGCGCTGCTCGCAAACAGCAGGGCACGTCGCCCGGCAGACATGCTGAAAAGTCCCGTTTCGTTCTGGCAGGATATCATCGTCGCTCCTCCCTTTCATGGTGAGGGACGTTCCCCAAGTCGGAAAATGTTCCGACCCCCATCGTGTGTGCTGACGATAGCCGTCGCCGGCGCTCGGCAATAGGGGTTCGGGGTACAGCGAAGACAGAAAAATCGCTTGTGTGTCATCATGATCACACTAGACCGGTGAGAGAATAGAGGGAATGACTGGCGTTCGCGGCGACGCGGCTCAATAGCCGCCCGCGGCCTTGGTGTCACAGCCGGACAGGCTCGAGATCAGCACGCAATCGTCCGCCCTTGGCAGCGGAGGGACGAAGTTGCTGGACAAAACGCCATCTGATGTGTCGGCACCGGGCTCGTTTTCGCCGCGTCTGCCGCCCTTGCCGGGCGCTTTGCTTTCGGGCTCCTCGTCCAGATCTTCAGGAAGGTCCTCGAACTCCTGCTCGAAGAGCTCCTCTTCTTCTTTGCTCTGCTCCGCCCGGCCGTTGGTGATCAGATAATGCCGCCGCTGCCGGTAGGCGGAGCGCGCCAGCGCGTAAGGATCGCTTGCTTCCAGCAGCGTATTGACGTCGTCCCAGTGGCGGGCGCGGGCATCGACGATCTTGCCGGCGGTCAGCGAGAGCTGAAGATTGTGAACGTCGAGCTTGTCCATCGTGATCATGAAGGGATCGCCGAAGGAATCGGCGATGAAGCCGAGCGCGTCGCGCGGGTTGCTCGGCCCCAGGAAGGGCAGCACCAGATAGGGGCCGTCGTCCAGCCCCCAGACCGCAAGCGTCTGCCCGAAGTCCTCGTCCACCTTCTCGATTCCGAATTTCGTCGCCGGGTCGGCAAGACCGCCGATGCCGAGCGTCGAATTGACGAGAAAACGTTCCGTCGCCTTGCCGGCATGGTTCAGGTTGCCCTGCAGCAGACTGTTGACGATCACCAGCGGCATGCCGGCATTGGCGAAGCCGTTGGAGATCATCCGCTCGATGAAGTTGGGCAGAATGGTGCGGTAGGTCCAGGCGATTGGGCGCATGAAGTAGCGATCGAGCGTCATGTTCATCTTGAAGACCCAGCGATTGAAGCGCTCGTACGGATCTCCGTCTGCCGCACTCCTGCGTCGCGTGGCCGCCTGATCCACACGATCCGTCTGCTCCGCGCCGGGTGCGACGGAAGGGCGCGGATGCCCCCGTTCGGCGCAGGCGGAAAGGGTGAGCGCCAAGGCCACCATGAAGAATGTCGCGATGACCGACCGCCCCCTCGCCCCGCACCTCGACATGTCCTTTTCCTCCTCGCCTGCACGGATGCCGTCCGACACCTTCTTCCCTCCGCCATAGCAGGCAAGGGCGGATCCTGCCAAGCGCAACCCGGCAGACCGGCTTAGATTTTCAACGGAAAACGCAAACAGATTATTCCATCCGTCAGCGAATTCTCGATTGACGAAGCCCGTTTACGAGACATAAAGATATCTTTATATACGATATCTGCTGGTCGGACGAACGGTGGAAAACCATTCGCTGAGAGGTGAGAAGCCTTTTCCTGTTGCGCTGCGAAAGGCGAGGGGGGGAGCCATCAAGCCCGAACCCGCCGTCAGGAAGAAGTCGAGAATGTCAAGGACGAGGAGCCGAGAAAGATACCATGGAACGCCTGCTTGCCGCCCTGCGCGCCGCCGGAGAGCCGACCCGGCTTCGTATCCTCGGCCTGCTCGGTCACGGGGAACTGACGGTGACGGAACTGACCCGCATCCTGCGTCAGAGCCAGCCGCGCGTCTCGCGCCATCTGCGGCTGCTGAGCGAGGCCGGTCTGCTCGACCGTTTCCGTGAAGGGGCATGGGTCTTCTACCGCCTTCAGGAAGACGGGCCGGCTGCCCATCTCGCCCGGACCATCGTCGATCTGCTGCCTGAGGATGATCTCGAACACGGCCGCGATCTCGAACGCCTCGCCGATATTCGGGCGCAGCGCGCAGCCGAAGCGGCGGAATATTTCCGCCGGCATGCGCCGCACTGGGACCGCATCCGCTCGCTCTATGTTCCCGAGGAACAGGTCGAACGGGTTCTTCTCGGTCTGCTTGAGGAAGCGCCGGTAGACGATCTGCTCGACATCGGCACCGGCACCGGCCGGATTCTCGAGATCTTCGCACCCCACATCCGACGCGGCCTCGGCATCGATCTCAGCCAGGAGATGCTGACGGTCGCGCGTTCGACGCTTGGCACCGGCGACCATGCCCATTGTCAGGTCCGCCTTGGCGACATGTATGACGTGCCGGTGGCCAACGACAGTTTCGATCTCGTCGTATTTCACCAGGTCCTGCATTTCGCTGACGATCCGCCATTGGCCATGCGTGAGGCAGCGCGCGTCACCCGCCCGGGCGGGCGCATCGCGATCGTCGATTTCGCACCGCACGACAAGGAATTCCTGCGTGACGAGCATCAGCACCGCCGGCTTGGCTTCGCCGACCGAGAAATCGCCGGCTGGGGTGAGGCCTGCGGGCTCGATTGCCGTCGCATCGAACATCTCGCCGGCGGCGAGATCACCGTGACCATGTGGCTGTTCGCAAAGCCGGAGCAAGCGAAGGCCGAGCGACGCATCAGCAT
>RFIU01000115.1 GCA_003695555.1 Alphaproteobacteria bacterium | reverse complement strand
CCGTCTGCCTGTCCCTCATGCTGGCGCTCGTCCTCAATCTGTTCTTCCTGCTGGTGGAGGGAACGGAATGGGCCGAGGTCGCCGGGGCGCATCTTGATGAACCGATCCGGACCTTTCTGCTGCATCGGGTCGGTGCCTGGCTGGCAGGGGATCTCGTCGGAATCCTGCTGATCTTTCCTTTCGTCTTTCTTCTGGAGCAGATCTACTGGCGTTCGCGCATGGGAGGTGCCCTGCTCGTGCCGGGTGGGGAAAGGGGCTGGCGCGGTCGAGTGATCCTGTTGGCGGAGGCGCTCGTCTATCTGCTTGCCATCGTCGCGCTGGTCCGTTTCGTACTGCTCAGCCCCTGGGGCTGGCACTTCAATCTGTTGTTCCTCGCTTTCCTTCTCGTCGTGCCGGTGTCCATCAGGCATGGATTTTTCGGCGCTGTGCTGGTCGCCGTCGCGATTGACATTACGGGGCTGGCGGTCATCGGTTTCAGCGAGGTCCGCTTCGTCATGCAGGAGAATTCGGCCGTCTTCCACGTCTTTCAGCTATTCGTGATGGCGCTCATCATCACCGGCATGTTTCTCGGTGCTGCCTTCGATCAGATTCGCCTGGCCCGTGCCGAGCTGTTGCAGGCGAAGACAGCGGCGGAAGAGGCAAGCAGGGCCAAGACCCGCTTTCTTCAGAATGTCGGTCATGAACTGCGCACGCCGCTCAATGCGATTCTGGGTTTTGCCCAGATGATGAGGGACGAGGTGCTGGGGCCGGTGGGTGTTCCTCGCTATCGCGATTATCTTGATGACATCCTCGCTGCGGGGCGACATCTGCTCGGTCTCGTCGATCGGCTGCTGGCGGTCGCGGCGGAAGATGGCAGCGAGGAAAGCCCCGAGCTGGTTCCCCTGGATCCGGCCGAGATCGCCCGCCGGGCCGTGGAAATGATCACGCCGCATGCCGAAAATGCCGATGCGCGTCTTCTGCTCGAAGCACCGGGGGCGTTGCCGAAGGTGCTGGGTGAGGAAGGCAGGTTGCTGCAGGTCCTGCTCAATCTGCTCGACAATGCGATCAAGCACGGACCTCGCGGTGGCACCGTCCGGCTGATCGTGGTCGCAAAGGAGGAAGCAGGGGAAGATCTGCGAGAGGGTGCCCCATTCTTGCAGGCGTCGGGCCGTTTCGTGCGTTTCGCGGTCGAGGATGAGGGCGAGGGCATCCCGGCCGAGGAACGGGAGGAGGTCTTCGAGCGCTTCGTGCGACGGAATGTCGGAGAGATTGCAGGAGCGGCCAGTGGCATGGGGCTGGGCCTGCACATCGTGCGCACCCTTGTCGAGCAGATGGGTGGACGCATCCGGATAGAGGAAGCCGATACCGGCGGCGCCCGTTTCCTTGTCGATCTGCCGGTATCCGGCCGTTTCGCCGGATGAGAGACACGTCCGGAATCGAAGCCTCTTGCCATCTTGACGCCTTCTTGGCCATGCATCGAGCAAACATGCGCTCGCCGCTTTGCCTTGCCTTCACGGACAGATGCCGTATGACGGCAACGGCGGGTGATGGCCGCAGATATGAGCGACGGAGAAGGACAGGTGGCGGACAGCAGAGCAAGGGTGGCGGTGATCTTCGGTGGGCGCAGCGTCGAGCATGAGGTAAGCGTGCTGACCGGCTTGCAGTTTCTCTCCGCTCTCGATCCCGACCGCTATCTCGGCATGCCGGTCTATATCGATCCGCAGGGGCGCTGGTGGACCGGGGAATCTTTGCGCCGGCGCGGCTTCTATCCTGTCGAGGGCGCGAAGTTCGACGAACTGAAGGCGGTCACCCTTCCCGTCGGCCTGAAAGTCGAAGGGCGTCCTTCGCTGCTGCACGCGCGCCGCACCCTGCTCGGCGAGAAGATCGAGACGCTGACCTATGACATCGCCGTGCCGGCGCTGCATGGCAGTCATGGCGAGGACGGGACCATTCAGGGCCTATTCGAATTCGCCGGCATACCCTATGCCGGTCCCCGTACGCTCGGCGCGGCGGCGGCGATGGACAAGCATTTCACCAAGGAGCTGCTGCGCCGCCACGATATTCCCGTGCTGCCGCATGCACTGGTTCACCGCCCCTTCGACGTCCATTTCGTCGAAGAGCGTGACGTCTTGCCATTGGTTGAGCGGACACTCGGCCCCGATCCCTTCCCGGTCATCGTCAAGCCGCGCCGTCTCGGCTCTTCAGTGGGCGTACAGGCGGTGCGCGATCGTGACGCGCTGATCGCGGCGGTGAATGCGATCTTCCGCCTTGACAATGCCGCTCTTGTCGAGCCGCTGGTGCCGGATCTCGTCGAATACAATGTCGCCGTCCGTCGGCAGCAGGGCTCGCTCACCACCAGTGCGATCGAGCGGCCGCTGCGCCCGGGCGAGGGCGTACTGGGCTTTTCCGACAAGTATCTCGCCGGTGCCGACGGGACGCCGAAGATCGAGGAGGCGGCAGGCGAGGGGCTCGCCGACCAGAATCGCGAGATCAATCCCGCCGATCTTTCCGAGCAACAGGAAAGGCTCATCCGCGAGGCGGCGCGAACCGCGTTTGCTGCCTTCGATCTTGCCGGTTCGGCGCGAATCGACTTTCTGTGCAACGGCGCCACCGGCGAGATATGGCTGAACGAGGTCAATGCGATTCCCGGCTCCTTCGCCTATTACCTCTGGCAGGTGGCGGCGGATCCGGTCTCGTTCACCGAGCTGGCTCATCTTCTCATCGAGGAGGGCTTCGAGCTGCACCGCCGGGCACACGGG
>RFIU01000114.1 GCA_003695555.1 Alphaproteobacteria bacterium | reverse complement strand
GATCAGGTGGAGGTGCGCGAGACGGAAAAGGGCGTCTTCCTCTATGCCGTGCTGCGGCACGAGGGGCGGGCGACGCGCGACGTGCTGGCAGAACGGCTGCCGATGCTGATCCGCGAGTTTCCCTGGCCGAAGTCAATGCGCTGGGGGGCGGGAGATCTGCGCTGGGTGCGGCCGATCCGCTCGATCCTTGCACTCTTTGATGGTCAGACGGTCCCCTTCGCGCTGGACGGGATTCATGCCGGCGATACGACATTCGGTCATCGCTTCCTTTCCGCCGACCCGGTGCGGGTTACGGGCGTCGCCGAGTACCGAAAGGCGCTTGCCGACCGATATGTGCTGCTCGATCATGCACAGCGGATGGAGCGGGTCCATGCGCTCGCGCAGACGCAGGCTCGCAAGGCCGGCTTCGTCCTGCGTGAAGATGCGGCGCTGGTAGTCGAGAATGCCGGGCTCGCCGAATGGCCGGTGCCGATGATCGGGCATTTTGATGAGGCCTATCTTGCGCTGCCCGAGGAGGTGCTGGTCACCGCCATGGCGTACCATCAGAAGGTCTTCGCCCTCGATGATCCGAAGACGGGCAGGCTCGCCCCTGCCTTCGTCTTTGTTGCCGATCGCGACCCTGCCATTGCTGACGGGCAGGCGATCATCCGCGGCAACGAGCGGGTGCTGGCCGCTCGTCTTGCCGATGCCCGCTTCTTCTGGGAGCAGGATCTGAAGATTCCGCTCGAAGAGCGGCTCGATGCCCTGCGGGCGATCGTCTTTCATGAACGGCTCGGCAGCCTGCGCGAGCGGGTCGCGCGCTTCGAAGCGCTGATCGACGATCTCGCGCACTGCATTCCCGATCTGGATCAGGACATGGCACGGCGCGCGGCGCGGCTTGCGAAATGCGATCTGGTCACCGGCACGGTCGGGGAGTTCCCCGAGCTTCAAGGCGTGATCGGTGCGCGGCTTGCCGCTGCCCAGGGCGAACCGGAAGCGATCGCCCGTGCGATCGAGGAGCATTACGCCCCGAAGGGGCCATCCGATCGCTGTCCCGATGCGCCCGTCTCGGTCGCCGTGGCGCTTGCCGAAAAGATCGATACGCTGGTCGGCTTTTTCGGTATCGGCGAGACGCCGACCGGTTCGAAGGATCCCTTCGCGCTTCGCCGAGCGGCGCTTGGCGTTATTCGCCTGATCGTCGAGAATGCCCTCAGGGTCGATCTGGCGCGCCTGTTCGAGAGCGCCTTGCAGCATTACCTGAATCAGGGCAGGCAGGTGGTGCCCGCAACGGATGAGCTACTCGCCTTTTTCGCCGACCGTCTGAAGGTGCAGAGCCGTGAGAAGGGCGTGCGTCACGATCTGATCGACGCCGTCTTCGCCGCCGGACGCGACGACGATCTGGTGCGCCTCCTGAAGCGGGTCGAAGCCCTGCAGCGCTTCATCGAATCGCCGGACGGCGCCAATCTGCTGACCGGTTACAAGCGCGCCGCCAATATCGCCCGTATCGAGGAGAAGAAGGACAGCAGGCGCTATCGCGAGGCACCCGATCCGTCACGGTTCGTGCAGCAGGAAGAGCGCGCTTTGTCTGATGCGCTCGATGCGGCACGCGCCGCAGCCTCGAAGGCGTTGGCGGATGAGGACTACGAGGCGGCGATGCGCGCGCTCGCGGCTTTGCGTCCGGCGGTCGATGCCTTCTTTGACCGGGTGACGGTGAACGCGCCCGAGCCCGAATTGCGCGCCAACCGTCTGCGCTTGCTGAACGCGATCCGCGAAGCGGTTGACGCGGTCGCCGATTTCTCGAAGATCGAAGGATGACAGCAGCACCCGGAACTTCGAGTTTCCGCACGACAAGCCGGATCACCGGCGGATCCCCGAGGGAGGAAAACCGCAATCCGATGGCCGGGCAGGCATGACAGGGGATCAAGGAATGAGCAAGTGGGTCTATCGTTTCGGTGGCGGCAGCGCGGAAGGTGATGCGACGCTGCGCGCGCTGCTCGGCGGAAAGGGCGCAAATCTCGCAGAGATGGCGCGGATCGGGCTGCCCGTTCCCCCCGGCTTCACGATCACCACCGAAGTCTGCGCCCGGTTCTACCGCAACAATAGGGAATATCCGAAGGGCCTGCGTGGCGATGTCGAGCAGGCGCTCCATGGGCTGGAAGAGACGCTCGGTCGGCGTTTCGGCGATCCGGAATGCCCGCTGCTGGTTTCGGTCCGCTCCGGCGCTCGCGTCTCGATGCCAGGGATGATGGACACGGTCCTCAATCTCGGTCTCAATGACGAGACGGTAGAGGGATTGGCCCGGCGCACCGGAAACCCCCGCTTCGCCTGGGATTCCTACCGCCGCTTCATCCAGATGTACGGCGACGTCGTGATGGGGGTCGACCATCACCTGTTCGAGGAGGCGATCGAGGAACGCAAGACCGCCCTCGGCGTCGATCTCGACACCGATCTTGGCGCCGATGACTGGCGGGAACTCGTCGCGCGCTTCAAGCAGGTCGTGCGCGCTGAAGCGGGCCGCGACTTTCCGCAGGCGCCCGACGATCAGCTCTGGGGTGCGATCGGTGCGGTCTTCGGTTCATGGAACAGCGAACGCGCCAAGGTCTATCGCCGTCTGCACGACATTCCCGACGACTGGGGAACCGCCGTCAATGTCCAGGCGATGGTCTTCGGCAATCTCGGCGAGCGATCGGCGACCGGCGTCGCCTTCACCCGCAATCCGGCGACCGGTGCCAGGGAGATTTACGGCGAATTCCTGATCAATGCGCAGGGCGAGGATGTCGTCGCCGGTATCCGCACGCCCCAGCATCTGACGAAGGCCGCGCGGCTGGCCGCCGGCGACATACAGCCGTCGATGGAAGAGGCGATGCCCGACGTCTTCTCCGAACTCGTGCGGCTGATGGAGACGCTCGAGCGTCACTATCGCGACATGCAGGACATCGAATTCACGGTCGAGGAAGGCCGGCTCTGGCTGTTGCAGACGCGCGCCGGCAAGCGCACCGCGAAGGCGGCGATCCGGATCGCCGTGGACATGAGCGAAGAGGGTCTCATCGACCGGCGCGAGGCGGTGACCCGTGTCGATCCGGAAAGCCTCGATCAGCTGCTGCATCCGACCCTTGACCCGCAGGCCCCGCGCGAGGTCGTCGCGCGTGGTCTGCCGGCGTCTCCGGGCGCCGCATCGGGCGAGATCGTCTTTACCGCCGACGAGGCCGAACGCCGTGCCAAGGCCGGCCATGACGTGATCCTGGTGCGGGTCGAGACGAGCCCGGAGGATATCCACGGGATGCATGCTGCACGAGGCATCCTGACGGCGCGCGGCGGCATGACGAGCCATGCGGCGGTGGTCGCCCGCGGCATGGGACGTGCTTGCGTATCGGGTGCGGCCGGCCTGTTCATCGACATGGAGCGACGGGTGATGGAGGCCGGCGGCCGGACCTTCCATGAGGGTGACGAGATCACCATCGATGGGACCACCGGCGAGGTGATCGCCGGACGCGTGCCAACCGTCGCGCCGGAGCTGAGCGGCGAGTTCGCGACCCTGATGCGCTGGGCGGACGGGCTGCGCCGCATGAAGGTACGTACCAATGCCGACACCCCCCATGATGCCGCCGTCGCACGGCGTTTCGGGGCCGAAGGCATCGGCCTTGCCCGCACCGAACACATGTTCTTCGATGCTGCGCGGATCGCCATCGTCCGCGAGATGATCCTTGCCGACAATGTCGAGGAGCGCCGCCATGCCCTGGCCAAGCTGCTGGAGATGCAACGGGGTAACTTTCTCGGCATCTTCCGCGAGATGGAGGGCCTGCCGGTGACCATCCGGCTGCTCGACCCGCCGCTGCATGAATTCCTGCCGCACGAGGATGCCGAATTCGCGCAAGTGGCACGCGCGAGCGGGTTGGACGTCGGCCACCTCAAGCGCCGAGCCGCCGAACTTCGCGAGGCCAACCCGATGCTCGGCCACCGTGGCTGCCGTCTCGCCGTTACCTTTCCCGAAATCTACGAGATGCAGGTGCGCGCGATCATCGAGGCGGCAATCACCCTCGAACAGGAGGAAGGATGCGAATGTGTCCTGCCCGAGATCATGGTGCCGCTGGTTTCCGACCCGCGCGAACTGCGCTTCGTGAAAGATCGGATCGAGGCGACGGCAAAGGCAGTCTTCGCGGACAAGGGGCGCCGGATCGACTATCGGATCGGAACCATGATCGAGTTGCCGCGTGCCGCGCTTACCGCCGACGAGATCGCCGAAGAGGCCGAGTTCTTCAGCTTCGGCACCAATGATCTGACACAGACGACCTATGGGCTGAGCCGCGACGATGCCGGCCGCTTTCTGCCCATCTATCTGGAACGCGGCATCTATCCCGCCGATCCCTTCGCACATCTGGATACGGTCGGCGTCGGTGCGTTGATGCGGATCGCCCGCGACAAGGGGCGTGGCACGCGTGGCGATCTCAAGCTCGGTATCTGCGGCGAGCATGGCGGCGATCCGGCCTCCATCGACTTCTGTGAAGAACTCGGGCTCGACTATGTCTCCTGCTCGCCCTATCGCGTGCCGATTGCGCGCTTGGCGGCGGCACAGGCGGCCATCCGCCGACAGTCCGGTGGACAAGCGCTGCGCGAAGCGGCTTCCGGCTGAGGTTGCCGGATGAGCAGGACGGCACCGGCTGCAGCGAGGGGAGAAGTAGGGCGATGAGGATTCGGCTGCTCGCATCCTGGCTCGATCGGCGCTCGGGCAGCGCCACCTGGATGCGCGCCTTCGCCGAAGGGCTCGCGGCGCGCGGCCATCGGGTAGAGATCCTCTGTCTCGGGCCCGAAGATGCGCCGTCGCCGGGCGGTGTCGAGGCGGAAGACTTCCATGTCCTCACGCCCCCGCATTTCACCTTGCCGGGATGGTGGCGTTTCGATCACCTTCGCGCCTTTCTGAGCGCCCGTCGCCGGATCGCCGCGCTCGGCCTCGATGCTCCCGATCTGGTGGTGGCAAGCGAGCACAGCCTGATCGCCGCCCACCATCGCCTGTTTCCCGGAGTGCCGTGGGTCTATCTGCCGCATTCGGCGCCAGCGGGGGCCGGCGAGACGATGGCGGCCTTTTCTGCCGATCCGCTGGCTCGCGCCCTGCTCCGCCGCCTATATGGCCGGGCACAGCGCCGGGCGATCGCGACCGCCGATGCCGTCGTGCGCTTCACCGAACCTGCGATGCGCAAAATGCTCGCCGACTTTCCCGGTGTCGAAGCGCGCCGTGCCGTCGTCATTCCGCCCGCCGTGGAGCTGCCCGAAGATGCCGAACCGCCGGCCGGCCAAGCGCCGGTGCGTCTGCTGGCCCTTGGCAGGCTGGTCCGCGACAAGCGGGTGGACCTGCTGATCGAGATCCTCTCGCACCTGAGCAAGGATGCGCGCTGGACGCTGGATGTCGTCGGCGAAGGTCCTGAGCGCGGACGACTGGAAGAAATGGCCGCAAGCCTTGGACTTGAAAAGAAAATCACCTTTCACGGACATAAGGACGAAGTCGCCGGTTTCTATCGCGCCTGCGATCTTTTCCTGTTTCCTTCGCGCGACGAGAGCCTCGGCCTTGCGCCGCTGGAAGCGATGTCGCATGCGCGCCCCGTGCTCGCCTTCGACCCGGATGCGCCGGGTGTGCAGCTGCTCGGCGGACGCCTCGTCGAGCACGGTTTGACCGGCTGGATGGCACGCGATGACGAGGATTTCCTGCGCATCCTGCATCTGCTCATCACCAATCCTTCGCCACTGCGCCCGACCGGGCGGGCAGCACGCCGACTGGTCGCCGAGCGCCATTCCTGGCCGGTTCATCTTGATCGCTGGGAAGGACTTTTCGACGAGCTTCGGGGCGATCCCGCAAGCGATTGAGAGGAAAGGGCGGCTTCCCTCTTGCTCCTGCCCGACACAGCCGCTATCTCAAGCCCCGAAGATGGCGTCCGGCAGGGCGCGACATGGTGCTGGCACCGACCATTCGAGGAGAAAAGGTCATGCGCGCCGAAGCGCAGGTTCTGGTTGATCAGATCAAGCAGTCTCTCGCACTGCTGAGGAGGCATCTTTGACTGGGAGACAGCGCTCGATCGTCTCTCGGAACTGAATGCCGAAGTCGAAAATCCTGATCTGTGGAATGATCCCGAACGCGCCCGCAAGCTGATGCGTGAGCGCAATCGGCTGGAGTCCGCCGTCGCCGCCTGCCGTGAGATCGAATCCGAGCTTGCCGACACCGTTGAGTTGATCGAGCTCGCCGAAGCGGAAGGCGACGAGGCGATGATCGATGAGGCGATGGACTCGCTGCGGGTGCTCGCGCGACGCGCGCATGAGAAGGAGATCGAGAGCCTTCTTTCCGGCGAGGCGGATGCTGCCGACTGCTATCTCGAAATTCATGCGGGGGCCGGTGGAACGGAAAGTCAGGACTGGGCCGAGATGCTGCTGCGCATGTATCTGCGCTGGGCCGAACGACGCGGCTTCAAGACCGAGGTCGTGCAGGTCTCACCCGGCGAAGAGGCGGGCATCAAGTCGGCGACGGTGCTGGTCAAGGGCGAGAACGCCTATGGCTGGCTGAAGACGGAAGCCGGCGTCCACCGTCTGGTGCGCATTTCGCCCTTCGATGCCGGGGCGCGCCGCCACACCAGCTTCGCTTCCGTTTCTGTTTATCCGGCGATCGAGGACGACATCGAGATCGAGGTCGAAGACAAGGACCTCAAGATCGATACCTACCGTGCATCAGGGGCGGGCGGTCAGCATGTCAATCGCACCGAATCCGCCGTGCGCATCACTCACCTGCCGACCGGCATCGTCGTCGCCTGCCAGAACGAGCGCTCGCAGCACAAGAATCGCGCTCAGGCCATGAAGATGCTGAAGGCCCGGCTCTACGAGCGCGAACTGAAAATACGCGAGGAGCAGGCGGCCGCCGAGCATGCGGCGAAGAGCGATATCGGCTGGGGGCACCAGATCCGATCCTATGTCCTGCAGCCCTATCAGATGGTCAAGGATCTGCGCACCGGGATCGAGAGCAGCCAGCCGCAGAAGGTGCTCGACGGCGAGATTGATGAATTCCTGGCAGCAGCACTTGCCCAGCGGGTTGCCGGCGGTTCCGACGGTGGGAAAGAAGTCGGCGCAGGCTCACCGCAAGACGAGGCCGCTTCGGCAAGCGATTAGGCTGAAGACAACGGCCTTGCGCCGTCATCGTCTGACATGTTGAGGAATAAGGTAGCGCCTAGCCGGCGATCTTTAATACCTGACGCTCGCGCTTGTCGGCGTACATGGCCCGGTCGGCGTCCTCGAGCAGGCGATCGAAGTCGGATTCGCTGTTGAAGGAGACGACCCCGAGGCTGATGCGCAGCGGCAGCACCAGACCGTCGCGCCGGAAGGGGCGCTTTTCGATGAGGGTGCGGATTCGCTGCACTCGGCGGGCGCCGCTGCGGGCGCCACAGCGGGGAAAGACGAGCGTGAATTCATCGCCGCCGAGACGCGCGGCGGTATCTTCCAGACGGCTGGCGCTTTTCAGCAAACGGGCGACATGGCGCAGCACCGCATCGCCGACCAGATGACCGTGGCGGTCGTTGATCTGCTTGAACTGGTCCAGATCGAAATAGGCCAGCAAGCCGGTTTCCTGATGCCGTCGGGCGGCCGCCAACGCTTTCTGGAGCGCCTGACAGAAACCGCGGCGATTGGCGAGTCCGGTGAGCTCGTCAGTGGCAGAGAGCTGTTCGAGACGCGCGATCCGTTCCCGCTGGTCGGCAAGCTCCTGCTCGGCGGCCGCGGCATAGGACAGGAATTTGGCGATCAGCGCCGGTTCCATCGGAATCTGGGAAATCGCCTCCTGACCGAGCGAAAGGAAACGTTCGACCAGATGCTGCGGCAAGGGCTGAGTACCGTTCTGGCGCAGGCTTTCCAGCGAAATGGCTTGGCTCATGGGTCGACGCTCCTCTTCTTTCGGTCGGGCACAAACGAATGCTTCGCCCGATGACAAGCAGCAACCATGCCATTTCTGGCATCCAGCCTCCGGCGGAATTGATTATCCTGTTATTTCAATCAGATATTCCAGGCATTCCGGCCAGTTCGAAAAGCTGCGCTCGGCAGCATCTGCCGGTGGCACGAGATCACGCAGCCGCGGATGGGCAAGAAAATGCACCCGCCTGACTGAAGGCGCGTGGCGGGCAACTGAAGCATGTTGAAGGGGCAGGTCATCAAGAAAGACGACGGGCGCGCGCCGACCTTCGGCAAATTCTCGCGCACGAGGACCTTTCGGCCCCCGATTTGCGGTCAGGGGGGTATCAATTCCGATCCGGGCAAGGGCACGGCGGCGGCGCTCGGCAAGATGCCCGGGAACATTGGTCAGGATGACCACATCACCGAACTTCTGAAGCGTGCGAACCGCCTCGACGGCCCCGGGAATGGCTTCGCAACGGTCGCAGCAGCTATTGAAATATTCTGAAATGAGTCGAGCGACCTCTTCCTCATTACAGGGCTCATCGCTATCGAGGGGGTAGATATTGCCGGCTAGGGCGAAGCTGCCGAAATGAAGCCGGTATCCCCTCTTTTTCAGGAAGGCGGCAAAGGGGTCGACGAAGGCGATCAGAACCTCGTCGGCATCAAGCAGATAAAGAGGACGATCCTTCACGCTTCGGATCCCTTCATCTTGAACGGTGGTACGATGTCTTGCATGTTTCCGTTTGCTTAGCCATGAATTCATCCAGTATTGCAACCATGACGAAAAATGCGACCTGTGATGTCGCACTTGAAAGATTCTTCTCGCACGTGAATAAACTATTCTTTAGGATTGGCGACCTAGGATCCCATTCGGGGCAAGCTGGTCGGGGGCAGCGCATGGTGGCAGAGAACACTTGGAGTGTGACGAGGGCAAGGGACATGCGCGCCCGCATCATCAGGAAATCAACCGGCAATTCTGCGGGATGGCTCACATGCCCAAGAAGATTCTGATCGTCGAGGACAATGAGCTGAACATGAAGCTCTTCTGCGACCTTCTCGAGGCGCATGCCTATGAGACGGTCCAGACTCGCGATGGCCTCGAAGCGCTCGAGCTGGCGCGTGAGCACCGCCCCGATCTGATTCTGATGGATATCCAGCTCCCTGAGGTTTCCGGGCTGGAGGTGACCAAATGGATCAAGGAGGACGAGGATCTGCGCGCCATCCCGGTGATTGCGGTTACCGCCTTCGCGATGAAGGGGGACGAGGAAAAGATCCGCGAGGGCGGCTGTGAGGCCTATATTGCCAAGCCGATCTCGGTCGGCGACTTTCTTGCCACCATCAAGAAATTTCTGGGCGATGCTCCATGACCGCACGGGTCCTCGTCGTCGATGATGTGCTGCCGAATGTCAAACTGCTGGAAGCCAAGCTGAGCAGTGAGTATTTCGACGTCCTCACCGCGACATCGGGACCGGCGGCGCTTGAGATCGTCCAGCGGGAACATCCCGACATCGTTCTGCTCGATGTAATGATGCCCGGCATGAACGGTTACGAAGTCTGCCGTCGGATCAAGGGCGACCCTGGCACCTCGCATATCCCCGTGGTGATGATTACCGCCCTCGACCAGCGGTCCGACCGGATTGCCGGTCTGGAGGCCGGCGCCGATGATTTTCTGACCAAGCCGGTGGATGATACGGCGCTGTTCGCGCGGGTGCGCTCGCTGGTGCGTCTCAAGGTGATGGTGGACGAGCTTCGCAATCGCGAAAGTACCAGCCAGACCTTTGGCCTGCAGTCGGAAGAACGCGAGGAGGAAACCTTCGATCCGGGCAACACCAGCATCCTTATTGTCGAGGATCAGCCGAAGGCTGCGGCCCGTCTGGCCCGGGCGCTGGAAGGCATGGCCACCATTCATTTGAGTGCCGGCGGCGAAGATGTCGCGGATCGAGCGCGCGAGAAGAACTTCGACCTGATCATCATCTCTTTGGAAATGCGTGACACCGATGGGCTGTGGGTCTGCTCGCGACTGCGCTCATTCGATGAGACTCGCCGGGTCCCGATCCTGGTCATCGTAGATGATGACGAGCACGGGCAGCGACAGCTCGTGCGGGCCTTCGAAATGGGAGTGAACGACTATCTGATCCGCCCCGTTGACAAGCTCGAACTGCTGGCCCGTGCGCGCACCAACCTGAAGCGCAAACGCTATGCCGATCGTCTATGGGAGAACTTCCATCTCTCTATGCAACTGGCAACCACCGATGCGGTGACCGGGCTCTATAACCGCCACTACATGACCAGTCATCTTGAAACCCAGATTCGTGCCTCACGCGCGAAAGGCAAGCCGCTCTCGCTGGTGATGCTGGATCTGGATCATTTCAAGCAGATCAATGACCGCTACGGACATGCCGCGGGCGACGAGGTGCTGCGTGAGTTCGCCGCACGGATCACCCGAAACATTCGCGGTGTCGATCTTGCGGCGCGCTATGGCGGCGAGGAGTTCGTCATCATCATGCCCGAGACCGCGCCCGAGGAAGCCCGCCGCATCGCCGAACGGCTGCGCGAAATTACCGCTTCGCACCCCTTCCAACTGCCGGGGGGAACGGAAATTCCGGTGACCGCCAGCCTCGGCCTGGCGAGCCTGAACGATTCGATCCACAACGGCAATGACCTGATCGACCATGCGGATGTAGCGCTCTATCAGGCCAAGAACGAAGGCCGCAATCGCGTCGTCATCGCCGCGGCCTGAAGGCCATTCATGCTTCCTTTCGGGCCGGTCGGTATCAATCTCGTGGCGACCCGGTGGACGATCCGATGCGCCCGGCATGGAGGATGGCAACCCACAGACAGGCGAAGACCCACACGCTTCCTGCGACGAGCAGCCAGCCGGCGCGCGCCGGCAGGTCCGGGATCGCGAGCATCCGGGCCAGCGCGGCGGGGGTGAAGAGCAGCACGGGCCACGCCATGCTCAATGGCAGGTGCGAGCTTCCGGCCATCCGCCGATGGCGGCTGCGCAGGCTGATCGTTGCGCTGAGCGTGCCCAGCCCGCCGATCCATGCCGGATGCAGGGCGACGAGCGGCGAGGTGAGCCAGTAAAGATCGCCGATGATTGCGCGTGAAAACAGGCCGATGGCGATCCAGACATAACCCAGAGTCAACAGAGCCGCGGCATGATCTCCGCCGGGATTTTTCCAGACGCCTGGTCGGATGAGCTGGCCGAGGATGCGGAAGTGATAGAGGCGCACAAAGACCATCCCCGCCGCCATTGCGGCGACCAGACCGCGTGCCGCATCCGGTGCGTCGAGGCCATCGAGGACGAACAGCCCGATCAACAGTCCGACACCCAGCCGCTCATGCAGCGTTGCCCGGCGCATGTCGATGCGCATCCCCCGTCGCTGGGCCAGACCGTTGGCCGTCGCAGCGAGGATGCGTCCCCCCATCAGGAAAAGCATCGCGAGCAGGCCATCGGCGGCAAGCAGCAGCCCGGCAGGCTCCATGGCCGGACGTCCGATCCAGACACCGCCCAGATGGATGATGTCGGCCAATGGGAAGATCAGCAGGACGAGCGCGAAGATGCGGTTGCTGGCGCGCATCTCCTTGCGGCGGAAGGGGGCGCCTGCAATCAGTGCCAGTGCCAGGGTGAAGAGCGGCGAAAGCAGCATCGGCCAGCCGGTATCGAGTATCAGGCTCGCCGGCAGGGCAAGTCTGGCGGCAAGCCAGCCGGCAAAGAGGAGCAGAGCAAGATGCGGAGCCCGTGCGGCGACCAGATAGCCGGCGATCAGCGCCGGGGCGAAGCCGAGCAGCATCTCGTGCCCGTGCCAGCGTACGGGATACGCTAGAGCGGCAATCTCCCCCATCCCTTCGAGCGCGCGCAGCCCCCCGATCAGCGCCGCGAGCAGAAACCCCGCGCTGAAAAACAGCCTTGCCGCGTCATCAGCGGAGAACCGCCGCATCGGGCCGGCGTTCTGATTCATCGTCCGTTCCTCCGGCATTCCATGGCGGCCATAGGAACCCCCTTCCTGCCGCGCCTCGGCGGCGGGAAGGGGGCTTCGATGGGCTGGCACCTGTCCCTCACCGGGTCGGACGCATCCTCTTAGCGCGGTGGGTCATCCTCACGATTCAGCCCTTGAGGGCGAGCTGCTCGGGATCGCTCAATACCTCGCGGAAAGTGGCCAGGAAACGTGCACCGTCCGCGCCGTCATTGACCCGATGATCGAAGGTCAGCGTGAAGGGCACGACATAGCGCGCCTCGACTTCATAGTCGTCAAGGTCACCAATGATCACCGGTTCCAGCCGTCCCGGGCCCATGCCGAGGATCGCGATTTCGG
Source organism: Alphaproteobacteria bacterium (assembly GCA_003695555.1). GTDB lineage: Bacteria > Pseudomonadota > Alphaproteobacteria > Sphingomonadales > Rhodothalassiaceae > J084. Next base: position 564 of record RFIU01000114.1, on the reverse strand, counting down.
GATGGTTGATCATCGCCAGCAGGCCGTTGGCGCCGAGCGAGCCGATATTGGTAACGGTGAAGGTGCCGCCCTGAAGTTCTTCGGGCGCAGCCTTGCCTTCGCGCACCCGCTCGATCAGCTCGCTGAGCCTGAGGGCGAGATCGAAAACGCTCGACTGGTCGGCATGCTTGAGCACCGGCACGATCAGGCCGCGCGCCGAGTCGAGCGCGACGCCGATGTTATGATCATGCTTTTCGATGATCTCGCCGGCTTCCATATCGATCGAGGCGTTGAAACGCGGATGGCGCTTCAGCGCGACGACCGCCGCCTTGATGACGAAGGGCAGGAGGGTGAGCTTGCCGCCCGCCTTCTCTACCTCGGCCTTGTGACGCCGACGGAAACGCTCGAGCTTCGTCACGTCGATGCGGTCTTCGAGCACGACATGCGGAATCTCGCGCCAGCTTCGCTGCATCTGTTGGGCTGTCGCCTTGCGGATCGAGCGCAGCGGAATCCGCGTTGCGCGTTCGCCCGCCTCCGCTTCGAGCCGCGGTGCGGATGGGGCGGCTGTCGGCGGTGCTGCGGGCG
>RFIU01000113.1 GCA_003695555.1 Alphaproteobacteria bacterium | reverse complement strand
GTCAATGAAGGGACGAGCCGCCGCCATGGTGCAAAAGACGCATGAACGCCCTTTGTCCGCGGGGCCTAACGGCCTGCGTCCTTCGATGTCTTGTCTTTTCCGGCCGCCTCGTCGGCGGTGGCCTTGCGCAGTTCCTCTTTCGCCGAGGGGCCGTCGCCCCAACCCGCGAACTGCCATTTGACGTCGCGATAATAGTCGGCCGGGTCGTAGAGATCGACCGGCAGGGCCAGCGCCTTGGCGTTGAGGCGCCCGATCGCTGAGAGAAGCGTGAAGCCGGCGACATATTCGTCGCGGCGCGCACGGACCAGATTGACCCGCGCATCAAGCAGCTCCTGTTCGGCATCGAGCACGTCAAGGGTGGTACGCGAGCCGACGATCGCCTCCTGCTTGACGCCTTCGAGCGCGATCTCGTTGGCGCGCACCTGAGCGCGGGTCGATTCGATGCTCGCCTGGGCGGCGCGGAAACGTTCCCAGGCGGTGCGCACATTCTGGGTCACCAGTCGTTCGGCGCCGACTATCTGCAGCAGCCGCTGGCTGCGCACCTGCTTGGCGCGGCGGATGTCGGAATGCTCCGCGCCCGACTGATAGAGCGGCACGGTGAGCCGAAGCCCGTAGGTGGTCGATTTGCGTATCCCGCGCGCTGGCGCAAAGTCGAAGACCAGCGGATCGAAGGTGATGCTCGGCGAACCGCTGCGCTGATAGCTGGCGAAGGCGTCTACGCTCGGCAGCAGGGCGCCCTTGGCCAGCTTGATGTCATATTTGGCGGCCAGCTCGCGATAGCGCGCGGCGATGATCAGGGGGCTTTCGGCATGCGCAATGGTCATCGCCTCGTCCTCGCTGCCGGGAAGCGGGGGCAGCGCCGGGGCATCCTCCAGGCTTGCCGGATAATGGCCGATGACCCGCCGGAAGACCGCCCGGCTGGTTTCCAGCGTCGCAGCGGCATTGATCCGCTGGGCCTTGGCACCTGAAAGGCGCGCCTCGGCCTGGGCGACATCGGTGCGCGTGATCTCTCCAACCCGGAAGCGGTCCTGGGTCGCTTCGAGCTGGCGGGTGAGCACCTGAACATTGTTCTCGTTGAGTTGCAGCACCGCCTGATCGCGCAGGACGTCCATATAGGCGGTCACCGCATCAAGCAGCACCTGTTGTTCGGTCTGCAACAGGTCGGCGCGGCCGGCGAAGATCGCCGCCTTCGCTCCCTTGAACTGATTGAAATTGCGAAAGCCGCGGAAGACCGACTGATCGATCCGTCCGGAATAGACGCTATTGCGTCCGTTGATATTGAGATCGCTGACTACCGACTGGTCCCGCTGGCGAATCGTGCGAGAGGTGGAATCCGTCTTGAAGATCTGAACCTCTCCGGAAATACGCGGCCGCCAGTTGGAAATCGCCCGTGGCAGCTGTTCATCGATCGCGCGCTGCTGGGCACGGGCGGCCAGCAGATCAGGATTGCTCCGATAGGCGGCGGCCAGCGCTTCCTTCAGGGTTTCCGCCCGCCCCGGCTGGATGCCGAATGCCAGCCATGCGGCGGCGAGCAGAAACAGCACCACCCCCATTCTCTTGCCGCTCATCCTCATCGGCGTTTCTCCCGCTTGACTTGCGCGGCGCACCCCAATGCGGGCGATCCGCGCATCTCCTCACCAGTCGCAATCCCGGCCCCCTGCCTTCAGCAGCGGGGACCTGTCGTTGACGTTGCCGGACCCGCACCGACCGCAAGCCTGGGTCGTCGGCAGGGTCGGCGCATCCTAGGCAATCGCTCCGACGGGCTCAATGCGCAAAATCGTAGGGATCCACGCATTTCAGCGCCGCCGAATGTATCGAATCGTTATATGCTTGGCAAGAGAAGCCCGCCATGAGGGCCGTCATGCGGCGAAGACGAAGCCTCTGGGGCGCGAGAAGCCGGGCAGCAGCGGCGTGAAGGCGTCGAACAGCGGCCGGCCGCCGGCAGCACCTTCGCTCTTGACCATCAGCCAGCCGCGCGACCTGTCGCCGTCCCTGAGAACGCAGACGAGGCGGCCGCCGTCGGCGAGCTGGTCGATGAATGCGGCGGGCACTTCTTCGACCGCACCATTGACAAAGATCACATCGAAGGGTGCTTCCGCCGGCACGCCTTCGCGCAGTCTGCCTTCGATCACCGCGACATTGTCGATTCCCGCATCGGCGAGCGCCTCACCGGCGAAAGCGGCAAGGTCGGCGTCTTCTTCCAGTGCGACGACGGCATCGGCGAGGGATGCCAGAACTGCGCTCGAATAGCCGGTCGCGCATCCGATATCGAGTACCGCGTCACCGCTGCCGATCTCCGCTGCCATGATGAGGCGGGCAAGTACGCGCGGCTCCATGAGGTAGCGTCCCGGCGCCACCTCCAGGTCCTCGTCCACATAGGCAAGGCCGCGCAGTGACTTGGGAACGAAGCGCTCGCGCGGCACGCGGCCCATGGCCTCCAGGACCCGCTCGTCGGTGACGTTCCAGGGCTTGAGCTGACCGTCCACCATCGCGCGCCGCGCGATCTCGAACTGGCGTTCGCCGGATTTGTCCATTGCTCGTCTCTCCGCTCTTGCGATCAGAAAACGGATCCCGCGCACGCAACAAGGGGCCGTCGTGCACGCCGCCTTATAATACGCCGGCGCGGGCGGGACAATGCGCAGTTCGTCCTGTCGCCGCTCGCCGGCACTTGGGGCGTGCTCGTCGTCCGACGATCCCGGCGGCGGGGGCGGCAGCATCCCCTTGACGGGCAGGTGTTGGGCTTCTTATGTGGGGCTCGCTCGCACGAGCGGCCCGGTGGCGGAGTGGTTACGCAGAGGACTGCAAATCCTTGTACGCCGGTTCGATTCCGGCCCGGGCCTCCATCCCCCAGGTGTCACGGCGGCTGGGGCGAATCGCCGGCTTTCCCTATTCGGCGGCGGCCATCTGTTTCTGGAGATAGTTCTCCAGTCCGATTTCCTCGATCAGGGACAGTTGGGTTTCAAGCCAGTCGATATGCTCTTCCTCCGAATCGAGGATGTCGCCGAGCAGGTCGCGCGAGACATAGTCGCGCACCTCTTCGCAATGGGCGATCGCCTCCTGCAGCGCTTTGCGCGCGTCATATTCGAGCTCGAGATCGCCTTTCAGCATCTCGGGCACATTCTCGCCGATCCGCAGCCGGTCGAGCTGCTGAAGATTGGGCAGGCCTTCCAGAAAAAGGATGCGCTCGATCAGGCGATCGGCATGCTTCATCTCGTCGATCGACTCGTCATGCTCGTGGCGGGCGAGGGCGGCGTAGCCGCGATCCTTCATCATCCGCGAGTGCAGGAAATACTGATTGATCGCCGTCAGTTCATTCTTGAGAATGGCATTGAGATGTTCGATCACCCTGGCATCGCCGCGCATTTGACATTTCTCCCCTGATTGCCGGCCGATAAAGATTGCCCGGCCGTGTCGGCCGGGTTCGGTTCCATTGCCCTGATCCAGTATCAGCCGGTCGCGATATAGTCCTTCAGGGCGTCAGCGGTATGCTGAATCTCCGCGATCCGGTATTTCACGATATCCCCGATCGAGACGATGCCGAGCAACCGCCCGTCACCATCGACCACCGGCAGGTGGCGGATGCGCCGTTCGGTCATCAGCGCCATCAGATCGACGAGACGATCTTCGGGGCGGGCGGTAATGACCTCGCGGGTCATCAGGCGGCTGACCGGCCAGTCGAGAATCGTCGCCCCCTCGGTGCCGAGACCGCGAACGATATCGCGCTCGGAGAGAACGCCGGCGATGTGCTCTCCCTCCATCACCAGCAGCGCGCCGATGCGACGCGCCGCAAGTACGCGCGCGGCATCCGATACGGTATGTTCGGGGCTCACGCTGATGACATCGCCACCCTTGTCCTGGAGAATTCTTGCAACCTGCATGGCTGTTCCTCACCTCCCGCGGCAAGCGGCGGGCGGGTCGGGGCCCGGACCCGCAGCGGCCGATTGCCAATGACGCCCTGGTGACAGTATGCTCGCGCCGGCGTCGCGAGACAAGCCGCTTGGGTCGACATTGCCGTCGAGGCCTCGGCGGGTCGGCGTCAGGCCGTCTGCAGCGGGCGATATCCATCATGTGGGGAGGATAACGATGAACGCGACCATCGATTCGAGAGGCTGGACCATGGTGCGGCGTCTGCTGCTCCTGCTCGCGCTGGTCGGTGGCGCCTTGGTGCTTGCCGCCGGTCCGCTCTATCGCTTCGGGTGGCTTGAGCTGCGGGCAGCCTTCGATCTGATGCGCTGGGGCTTCTATGTCAGCGCCGGGATAGCAGGTATTTCGCTCGTGGCTCTGATCATCGCGGCGATCCGTCGTCAAACGCGTACCGCCGGTCTGCTCGCTCTGGCGCTGGTGATCGCGGCGGTTCCGGCGATCGGTCTCTATCAGTTCCGCGCCAGGGCGATGGCCGTCCCGCCGATCCATGATGTCACTACCGATCTTTCCGATCCGCCCGCCTTCGTCGTTCTGCATCCGCGTGCGCAGGAGACGGAGCCGGTGGTACCGGCGGGTCGCCGGGCAGATCTCGAAAAACTGTCGCCGCAGGAACGGTGGAGGGTCTATCACCGCGAGGCCTATGGCGATCTCGCTCCCCTGCTGTTACGGAGCGATCCGGCGGAGGCGATTGCCCTGGCCGAACGGGCGGCGCGCGATCTCGGCTGGAAGATCGCCGCCGTCGATCCCAAGGAGGGACGGCTGGAGGCGACCGACACCACCTTCTGGTTCGGCTTCAAGGACGATGTGGTGGTGCGGGCGCGTCCCGACCCCGCGCATGCCGGAGTGGTACGGCTCGACGTTCGTTCGGTTTCGCGCATCGGGATCAGCGATCTCGGCGCCAATGCGGCGCGCATCGAACGCTTCCTCGATCGCATCCGGCATCTTGCCGCTGGCAGGCTCGTCGAAGGAGGGCAGGCCCGCATCGGCTGAAAATTGGGAAGCGACATGACTCTGGCCAAATGGCACGAGCTTCTGGATATCGTGCAGGATGTCTGGACACGGGGTGTTGCCGGCGTCAGCGTCGGCACGCTGGTCGCGGCGGTTGCCGTCTTTCTGGTCCTGTTTCTGCTGCGCAATCTCTTCACCCGCACGGTGCTGGCGGTGATCCGGCGTCTTGCCCGGCGCACGGCAAGCAGAATCGATGACGAGGTCGTCGAGGCGCTGGCCGAACCGATCCGGCTGGTGCCGATCAT
>RFIU01000112.1 GCA_003695555.1 Alphaproteobacteria bacterium | reverse complement strand
GCGGACGGCATGACCGGCGGCGAGATTCAGGTGCTCGGCTATCGCGGTATGAAAGAATACGAGATCGCCTTCGACGGCTTCCGTGTGCCGGCCTCGGGGCTCTTGGGCGGGGTCGAGGGGCAGGGTTTCAAGCAGCTCATGGCGACCTTCGAATCGGCGCGCATCCAGACGGCGGCGCGTGCGCTCGGTGTCGGCGCGGCGGCACTCGCCTTGGGGCTGCGCTATGCGCTTGAGCGCATTCAGTTCGGCCGGCCGCTCGTCGCCTTCCCGCGGGTGGCGGAAAAGCTCGCGCTCTCGGCGGCCGAGCTGTGGATGACGCGCGCGCTCACCCTCCATGCGGCCGAAGAAAAGGATTCGGGCCGGCGCTGCGATCTGGAGGCCGGGATGGCGAAGCTGCTGGCGGCCCGCGTCGCCTGGGCGGCGGCCGACAATGCCCTGCAGATCCACGGCGGCAACGGCTATGCGCTCGAATACCCGATCAGCCGCGTGCTGGTCGATGCGCGTATCCTCAACATCTTCGAAGGGGCGGCCGAGATTCAGGCCGACGTCATCGCCCGCCGCCTGCTCGAGCGGTAATCGGTCGTCGTTCGTCGGCCATCCGTGACCGGAGATCGCTCTTCAAAGGTCACGGCTCCGGCAATTTGCAGAGCCGGGATGGCGAACAGGGTCATCTCCCGCCATCGAGCAGCGGCGGTTCGGGGATCACGGGCGCTGCCGGCAGGCCGGCCGCGGTCCGGTCGTTCTCCCTGCGATTGAGGCGGCGGTCGCGCAGGGAGTCGCGGAAATCCCCGACGAAGAGATTGCCGTAGAGTTCTGGCGTCGGCGCGCCCTTCGGCCGGGCAAGGAAGGTGACCGGTCGGCCGGCATCATTGATGATGATGCTGTCCTCGATCCGGATGCGGTGCGCGGCCCCCTTGGCCATGCCTTCGAGCCCGTAGCCGATCAGATCGTGATTGACCGATGCCGGACCTTCCTGCAGCACGCAGCGGCGGATGACGAGCACGCCGCCGTTCGAGATGTCGATAAGACGGCTGTCGTCACCATCGGCAGAGGCGATGACGCTGTCCTCGATGATATTCTCGAGTGCGCGGGACTTGATCTCGTGCCCCTGGTCCCGGGCCGCGAGAAAGCGCGAGCGGCTGATGTGCAGCCGGCCGCCGCCGACATAGATGCCATGCGCGCGACCCGCCTGTCCGAGGCGCTCGAAGCGGCTGTTCCAGATCGCGACGGTGCCAGGCGCCGGGCCGGTCAGCAGCCCTTCCTCGCTGTCGTGGAAATGGACATGGGCGAGCGCCAGATTGCGACCCTCCAGCCGCACGCAGGCGCCATTGCGGTCGGGAACCGAAATCCGCGAGCATTCAAGGTCGTGGATCTCGACATTGTCGGCACGAACGACGAGCGCTGCCTTGCCCTCGACGGAAGCGCCGATGATATGCGCGCCCGCCGCCTCGATCACCACGCCGTCGGCGGTGATCACGCCGCCTTCGTACCATTCGCCGGGTGCGATGCGGATCTTCGAATAGGGATGTGCCGCCTCGAACGCGGCCTTTAGCGTCGAATAGAGCTGGCCATCGACACTCACCATGCCGGCCGGCAGCAGCGGCTCGCCGGCGCGCAAGGCGGGCGGCAGGGCGAAGATGATCAGCGCTGCGATTCCGGCGAAAAGGCCGCGGCGGATCCTCGACTGTCGTCCTGCGCCGCCTGGCCGTGCCCCGATCATCCCTGCCTTCCCTTCCGTGACCGATTCCACCTTGTGCGAGATGCTGGCATGTGCGCGCATCTTGAGGCAAGAAGCGTGAAGCAGAGATGAACCGGTGCCTGTGCGCCGGCAGACGAGGAAAAGCCATGGCCTTCGACTCCCTGCGTGACTTCATTGCCGAACTCGAAAAGCGCGGCGAACTGGTGCGCATCGGCGAACCCGTCTCGACCGATCGCGAGATGACCGAGATCCAGACCCGGGTGATCGCCGAGGGCGGGCCGGCGCTGCTTTTTGAGAATGTCGTCAACGAGCGCGGCGAGAAGGCCGAAATGCCGGTGCTCGTCAATCTCTTCGGCACCGTCGCACGGGTGGCCGCCGGCATCGGGCGGCGCCCGGAAGAGCTGCGCGAGGTCGGCGAAACGCTCGCCTTCCTGCGCCAGCCGGAACCGCCGCGCGGCCTGCGGGACGCTGTCGAGATGCTGCCGCTGGCCCGGCAGGTGATGGCGATGCGACCGAAGCGGGTGCGCCGCGCCGCCTGCCAGGCGCAGGTCTTCGAGGGCGACGAGGTGGATCTCTCGCGTCTGCCGATCCAGACCTGCTGGCCCGGCGAGCCGGCGCCGCTCATCACCTGGGGGCTGGTGGTCACCCGAGGCCCGAAACCGGCGGAAGACAGCGAGGACGACTTCAATCTCGGCATCTATCGGATGCAGGTGCTGGGCCGCAACCGAACGGCGATGCGCTGGCTGAAACATCGTGGCGGTGCGCAGCATCATGCACGCTGGGCGGCGGAAAAGCGCGAACCGCTGCCGGCTGCGGTCGTCATCGGCGCCGACCCGGCGACCATCATCGCGGCGGTGACGCCGGTGCCCGATACGCTTTCCGAATATCGCTTCGCCGGACTCGTCGCCGGCCGGCCGGTCGAACTCGTCGATTGCCGGACGGTGCCATTGCGGGTGCCGGCGAATGCCGAGATCGTCCTGGAAGGCCATGTCAGCCTCGACGAGATGGTCGATGAGGGGCCCTATGGTGACCACACCGGCTATTACAATTCGGTCGAGAAGTTTCCGGTCTTCCACGTCAGCGCGATCACCATGCGCCGCGATCCGATCTATCTGTCCACCTATACCGGCCGTCCGCCGGACGAGCCGAGCGTGCTCGGCGAGGCCCTGAACGAAATCTTCATTCCGCTGCTTCGCCAGCAGTTTCCCGAGATCGTCGATTTCTGGCTGCCGCCGGAAGGTTGCAGCTATCGCATCGCGGTGGTGGCGATCCGCAAGCGCTACGCCGGCCATGCCAAGCGGATCATGATGGGCGTGTGGTCCTATCTGCGGCAGTTTCTCTATACCAAATACGTCATCGTCGTGGACGACGACATCGATGCCCGAAACTGGAAGGACCTGATGTGGGCAATCTCGACCCGTTCGGATCCGGTGCGCGACACGCTGCTGATCCCGGATGCGCCGATCGACTATCTCGACTTCGCCTCGCCGGTTTCGGGCTTGGGCGGCAAGATGGGCCTGGACGCGACCGACAAGTGGCCCGGCGAGACGGAGCGGGAATGGGGACGTCTCATTCGCATGGACGACGAGACGATCGCGCGTGTGGACGAGAAATGGTCGCGTCTCGGCATTCCGGGATCGGGTCGTGCGATCTGGAAACCCCGGCGTCCCCGGTAAGACGGGCCGCGAGCCGAGCGATCGGCAAGCCGTCCTCTCCCCGGCGGGCGGCCGCTCTCCCACTTTGCGAAAATTTCATGTAGAATAAGTATGCCGGCAAGATGGAAGCCTGTTTCACAATCATCGTCCGGCCTGCGCAAGGGGAGGAAAGCGACGATGCCGAGCCGCCGGCATCGAAAGCGAACGTGCTCGTCCCGCTTTGTCGGGAGGATCGGCCCAGCATGGCCGGTGGTCGCGGCCATGATGCTGATCGCGGTTTCGTGGTGGCCGTCTTTGCCGGCCGCTGCCGGGGATGATGATCTCATCCAAGGGCGGGCGCCGGTCCGCACCATTCCGCTTGCCGCAATGGCCCGGCTGGACCCGGCGCGATTCGGTGCCGGTATTCGCGCGCTGAACGGAAGCGAGAGGATCCAGGACCGGCGCTGGCGGGCGCTCGTCGATCTTCTCGACATTCTGCCCCCCGGCGCGCGCCTTTCGATCGTCCAGCATTTCTTTGCCGGCTTTCCCTATCGCCCGGACCGGCCCGCCGCAAAAGGTGGCGACCGCTGGAGCTCGCTGGCCGAATTCCTGGAGTGGGGCGGTGATTGCGAAGAATTTGCCATTGCCAAGTACCGCGCCCTGAAGGATTCGGGGATTCCCTCCTCAGCCATGCAAATCGTGCTGGCGCGCGATCCTGACAGCGGTACCGATCATGCTTGGCTTCAGGTCACGCTGGCAGGGCGCACGCTGATCCTCGACAATCGCCGAGACGGTCTGGCTACCCTGCGCGAGCTGAGCCGCTATCGTCCGATCGCCCTGCTTGATGAACGGCGACTGATCATCGTCGCCATCCCTGACGTGACGAACCACCCCTCAGCCGGCGTGCGCACCGCGCATACCGGTCTTCCCGCCGTACCCTGACCGGGCCGTGGGGACGATGGAGCGGGCAGCGCGCCGACCCGCCCTTCGCCTATGAGGCCGCCGTTTCCGGGGAGAGTTCGAGTTCGAGCTGTTCGGCCGCCTCGACCACCGCAAGTGCCGCGACATTGAGGATGCCGCGCGCCGTGACCGAGGGCGTGACGATATGCGCTGGCCGGGCGGTGCCCATCAGCAGGGGACCGATCGGCTGGCCGTCGCCGAGCACCTTGAGCAGCTCGTAGGAGATGTTGGCGGCATCAAGATTGGGCATGACCAGCAGATTGGCGGCTCCCTTGAGACGCGAGTTCGGAAAGATCCGCCGTCGGATCTCCTCGTCGAGTGCGGCATCGCCGTGCATCTCGCCTTCCGCTTCGAGCTCGGGGGCGTGGGCATGCAGAATGGCGAGCGCCCGGCGCATCTTCTCCGCCGAAGGAGTGCGGGCCGAGCCGAAATTCGAATGCGAAAGCAGCGCCACCTTCGGCGCGATCCCGAAACGCCGCACTTCGGCCGCTGCCAGCAGGGTGATCTCGGCGACTTCCTCGGCCGAGGGATCGGGCGAGATGAAGGGATCGCAGATGAAAAAAGTGCCACGACGAAGCAGCAGGACCGAAAGCGCCGCCGCCGTTCGTACCCCGTTGGCCAGGCCGACGACGTCGAGGATCGGATTCAGATGCGTGTGATAGCGCCCGACCGGACCGCAGACCATCGCATCCGCTTCCCCCCGGCGCAGGGCGAGGGCGGCGATCACCGTATTGTTGGTGCGCACGACCGTGCGCGCCTCGTCCGGCGAAACGCCCTTGCGCTCCATCAGCCGGTGATAGAGCGTCCAGTATTCGCGGTAGCGGGCATCGGAATGCGGGTTGACGATGGCGACATCCTCACCGGGCCGGAGCCGCAATCCGGCCCGCTCGATGCGCATCGCGACGACCTCGGGGCGGCCGACGAGGGTGACCTCGGCAAGACCGTCATCGACCATGATCTGCGCCGCCTGCAGGACGCGTTCGTCCTCGCCCTCGGCAAAGATCAGTCGCTTGCGGATACGCCGCGCCGCCTCGAAGATCGGCTGCATCAGCGTGCCGGAGCGGAAAACGATGTTCTCGAGCCGGCGGCGATAGGCGTCGAAGTCCTTGATCGGTCGCGTTGCGACGCCGGATTCCATCGCCGCCTTCGCCACTGCGGGGGCGATTTCGGTCATCAGGCGCGGGTCGAAGGGCTTGGGGATCAGAAACTTCGGGCCCAGCCGCAGTCGCTCGCCGCCCTGATAGGCACGGGTGACGATGTCGGAAGCCTCCTTTTCGGCCAGCCCGGCAAGCGCGCGCACCGCCGCGATCTGCATCTCGTCATTGATCGTCGTCGCGCCGACGTCGAGCGTGCCGCGAAACAGGAAAGGAAAGCACAGCACGTTGTTGACCTGATTGGGATAGTCCGAACGGCCGGTGGCGAGCACCGCATCGGGCCGAACTTCGAGGGCCAGCTCGGGCCGGATTTCCGGTTCGGGGTTGGCCAGTGCCAGGATCAGTGGCCGCTCGGCCATCTTCTTCACCATTTCCGGCTTCAGGATGCCGGGCCCAGACAGACCGAGGAAGATGTCCGCGCCTTCGATCGCCTCATCGAGGGTGCGCCGATCGGTCTCTACGGCAAAGCGGGCCTTGTAGGGATTCATATCCTCTTTTCGGCCCTTGTGGATCACGCCCTTGCGATCGACCATCAGGATATTGCTGCGCGACAGGCCGAGCTTGATCAGCAGATCGACGCAGGCAAGGCTCGCCGCACCCGCACCGGTCGAGACGAGGCGCACGTCCTCGATCCGCTTGCCGACCACCTTGAGGCCGTTGAGCACGGCCGCCGAGACGACGATCGCGGTGCCGTGCTGGTCGTCATGGAAGACCGGAATCTTCATCCGCTCGCGCAGCCGCTCCTCGATCTCGAAGCATTCCGGTGCCTTGATGTCTTCGAGATTGATGCCGCCGAAGGTGGGCTCGAGGGCGGCGACCACCTCGCAAAAATGGTCGCTGTCGCGGGCCGCCACCTCGATGTCGAAGCAGTTGATATTGGCGAACTTCTTGAACAGGACCGCCTTTCCCTCCATCACCGGCTTGGCGGCGAGCGGGCCGATGTCGCCGAGTCCGAGGACGGCGGTGCCGTTGGTCACCACGGCAACGAGATTGCCGCGAATGGTATAGTCGAAGGCGCTTGCGGGATCCGCCTCGATCGCCCGACTGGCCGCCGCCACCCCCGGCGAATAGGCGAGCGAAAGATCGAGCTGGTTGGCAAGGGGTTTCGTCGCGCGGACCGAAAGCTTTCCCGCGCTCGGCTCGCGGTGATAGCGCAGCGCCGCCTCTTCGATCGAAGGGATCCTGTCGTCGCCCATGGCCTGCCTCCCTGCTGCGGGTGGCCGGACCGGCCGCCTGCCCATCCGTCCCCTGGCAGCCTCTTCGGGACGGGGATGAAAGCGTGGCGGCGCCGCCGGCCGTCTCCGCCATGCTAGGGCGAGCAGGGCTCAAGGCCAAGACCTGATGCGGGAATCGAGCCGGGGAAATGCGGGTCTGCGCGTTCGCCGGCCCCCTCACGCACCCTTGCCATCCGCCGGGGCGTCCTCGGCATGCCCATCGTCCTCATCCTCGTCGCGCAGCTCGAAATGACCGAACCCGCCCTTGCGGATTTCGACATCGCTCGGATGGCCATAGACCGTGACATTGCCGACACCATTGATCTGCCCGCGAATGCTGCGCGAGGCATGCACCGAGGCATTGCCGGCGCCATTGAGCGTGACGCGCACGTCCGCGCATTTCAATGGCCGGGCGGAGATCGAGGCGGCGCCATTGACGGTGACGTCGAGGCGTTCGCAGCGCCCGGCAAGGTCGATGTCCGCCGCGCCATTGATGGCGAGTGCCAGATCGCCGCCATCGAGTCCTTCGACATCGCCTTCCACTGCCCCATCGATACGCAAAGCCGTGAGTTTCGGCAGGCTGACGGCGACTTCGATATGGGCGTCATTCAACCGAAGCCGGCGCTTTTCCGGCTTCGGTCCCACTATCAGGGTGCCGTCCTCGACTCGCGCCTCGAGATGATCGAGCACCGCACGATCGGCCGAGATCGAAACGGCGAAGGGCCGGCCCGCCGTGATATCGATCTTTGCCGGAATCTTAAGCCGGACACGGTCGAAGTCTTCGAGCGCCGGCTGAATGGTGGCACCCTCGCCGGTCAACGAGATGTGAATGCTATCGCGCGCCCCAGAACGTTCGTCGCCGGCGTTGAGCAGCCACACCGCCCCGAGCGCCAGCAGCAGAATGCCGCCAAACAGGCCATGACGGATCCACTGTTCTCGACTTGCCATTCCTTCCTCCTCACCATCTTGCATGCGAAGACCTGCGGACCTTCCGCCGTGCCTTCGTCGCATCGTCCCGTTCGGACAATTTATCTCGAATCGATATATAAATCCTAATGGATCCGGCTGATCTCGGCAAGTGCCTGCTATCCGGCGCGCTTCGGGCGCTTGCCATTCAACCCGCCGGCCGGCAGGATGATCCCCGCCTGCTGTCGGCAAGCCGGTAATCAGAACCGGCGGCGTGGGTGGGGCCTTGTGACAAGGGGAGGAAAGAAACATGCAGATGCTGCGCAGATACGGACCGGTGGTCCTCACACTCTGGATCGCCTTCGTCTTCGTTCAATCGCTGGTGTCCAAATTCGCCGGCGCGAAGGAGGCGATCTACATTTTCACCACCATCGACCAATGGGCGGGCGAGGCGCTGGGATTGAAGGGCGTGTTCGGCCCCGGCGGCCTGCTCGGGCCGACGACGATCGGCATCCTCGAGCTGCTCGCCAGCCTGGCGTTGCTGCTCGGCCTTGCGCTGATTCTGGCCGTACGACGCGGGCCGGGCGAACGGCTTCATCGTGACGGTGCGCTGCTCGCCTTCGCGATCATTTCGGCGGCGCTCTTCTTCCATCTCTTCACCCCGCTCGGCATCGATGTCGGCGATCCGGCGCAGGGGATTCCGAAGGACGGCGGGGCGCTGTTCGGCATGGCGGTCAGTGTCTGGCTCAGCGCTTTCGTGCTGTTGTGGGTGCATCATCGCGGGATCTGGCCGGCCGACGGTGGTGATTGAGGCTGTGGTGGGAAACGGACGACGATCATGGGCGGTGGACATGCCAATCACGGACACGGGGCTGGGCACCTGCCGCTGCTAGATGGCGGCTGTGACGGGTCTGCCGTCGGCGAACGGCAGACCTCAGAGCGACGCAACGAGCAGCGCACGCTTGCCGCCTTCGCCATCATCGTCATCTTCATGGTAGTCGAGATCGCCGGCGCATTCTATGCCAATTCGCTGGCCCTGCTGGCGGATGCCGGCCACATGGCGAGCGATGCGCTTGCGCTCGGCCTGGCTTTCATCGCCTTTCGACTGGCGCGTCGTCCGCGCGACGAGCGGCGGACCTTCGGCTATGCGCGGCTCGAGGTGCTTGCCGCCTTCGTCAATGGTCTCGGCCTGCTTGTGCTGGTCGGCTGGATCGCGATCGAGGCGATCGGACGCTTCCTGTCGCCGCCCGAAATTCGCGGCCTGCCGATGCTCACGATCGCGATCGCCGGACTTGCGGCAAACCTCGTCGCCTTCGCGATGCTGCACGGCGCCGAACGCGACAATCTCAACATCCGCGCAGCCCTTTGGCATGTTGCCGGCGACATTCTCGGCTCGCTGGCCGCGATCGGGGCGGCGATCGTCATCCTTGCCACCGGCTGGACGCCGATCGATCCGCTGCTTTCGCTGTTCGTCGCGCTGCTGCTGCTGCGCGCCGGCTGGTCGGTCCTCAAGCCGTCGGCGCACATCCTGATGGAAGGCTCGCCGCCGGATGTCGATCTCGACGAGCTGCAACGGCGTCTCGTCGCCGAAGTGCCCGGGGTGGCCGGCGTCCATCATCTGCATCTCTGGTCGCTGACCGACCGCGATCGCCTGCTGACCGCGCATCTCGAGGTTCGCGATCCGGGCGAGGGCGAAGCCGCTCTTGCGGGGACCAAGGAATTCCTGAAACGGCGCTATGACATCCGTCATTCGACCCTGCAGATCGAGCGCGCCGCCTGCGGTTGTGCCGATGCGCGTGATGGACGTTCTGATGACGGCGATGAAGACGACCGTGCTCGCGGCTCTTCGGATTGAAGCAGGCAGACCAACGCTTCACGGTCGCTTGCGGTCGGTTTCGATCAGGGTCGTCCAGGCGGGCAGAAGATCCTCTTCGAACACCTGGCGCCAGGTCGGCCAGCGCCGCCGGGCCGCTGCCGCCACGGCCTGGCGGCGCCGCTTGTGGGCGTCGGCATCCCCTTCCAGCATCCTGCCGACCGCTTCGGCCCAGTCGGCCGGGTGATCGACGGCAACGACGATGCCGTCTCGGCCGGTTTCGGCGATGCATTCGGCTATCCCTTCGCCTGCCGGGACCAGCACCGGCAGGCCGGTTGCCTGCGCTTCGCGCACGACATTGCCGGCGGCTTCCGAACGCGAGGGAAAGACGAAGATGTCGCCATTCGCCATTACCCGGGCCAGCGTCTCCTGATCGAGAAGGCCCGGTGCGTGAACGCTTTCGCCGAGCCTTTCGCGCGCCGTCCTGCGCCAGGGGCCGTCGCCGGCGATGAAGAGGTGGGGTGGCGTGCGCAACCCATCGCTTCTGGTCAGCACCTCCATCGTCTCGATCAGCAGCGGCAACCCCTTCGAGGCATCGACGCGCCCGGCGAAGACCAGCAGCGGAACACTCTTTGGCACACCGAACCGTGCCTCCAGCCATGAGCGGTCGCGGTGCGCGGGTGAAAAGCGATGGAAATCGAGACCCCGACGCAACAGCCTCACTCGCTGCGGCGCCAGCCGTCCGGCGAGCGCCCGGCGCTCGATCTCATTCGACGCGAAGACGAGAGCCGCCTCTTCGTGAATCCGTGCGATGGCGCGTCGGCTGGCGGCGGCAAGGCGTCCGGGCAGGTCGATGCGATCACAAACAAGGCCGGCCAGCGGCCCGGGCAGGATATGATCCAGGATCTCGCGCGCATAGATTTCAGTGAAGCGGTCATGGCGGGTCTGCATTGCGTAGCACAAGGGCCGGCCCGTCCGCCGAGCCCACCGCCTGGCCGTGCGGCCGAAGGCGTAAGGGTCGCTTGCCACCACCAGATCCGCATCCGCGATCGCGCGTGCCAGTCGGGGATGGTAGGGCGCCAGATCCGTACCGCCGGCAGCAGTGCGCAGAAAAGAGAAGCGGTCACTCGGCCAGCGGGCCGGGAGGCGATGGATCGCAAGTCCGTCGGCCGGCTTCTCGCAAAGGATTCGCGACGATCCCGGCGCGGACAGATAGAAGAGGTCGAGATCGACAGGGCGATCCTCCAGCTGAGCGAAGGCTTCGCCGATCCGCTTCCAGACCCGGACGTGTCCCCCGGCCCGTTCTCCGTCGGCAAGTGTGGTGACGACCGCGACCCGCGCTTGCCTTTTCCGTCCGCTCCGTCCGATGCCCCCGTGGGTCATTCGAGAATTCCCGCCATCTCAGGTCTTCGGGTCACCCGGTCTGCCAACCATGGTTGGGGCGGATTGCATCGCCCCGGCTTCCCCGGTAGGCTGCCGTTCAATCGGTCCCGGGGATGCAAGTCAAGGGGCTTGTGTGCGGACAGCCCACACGTCCTGACGCGCCGGGAAGGAGGACCGTATCGCGAAAAGAGGGGAGTGCCGCATTCATGTCACCGGTTTCGTCGTATCCGAAACATTCCTTGCCTGTCATCCTGTCTGCTTTCGCGCTCGTATTCGGCGTTCTGGTCATGGCGCCGCTTGCGGTGTCGGCCGATACGCTGCCGAACAATGCGCGCGGTCCGCAAGACAAGTTCCGACAGCTCGACGAAGCGCTGCCGACACCGAACCGCTATCGCTCGGCCAGCGGCGCGCCGGGCCCGGACTACTGGCAGCAGAAGGTGGACTATCGCATTGCGGTCCGTCTCGACGAACAGGCGAAACGCATTCGCGGCGACGAAACGGTCACCTATCACAACAATTCGCCCGACACCTTGACCTATCTGTGGGTCCAGCTCGACCAGAACCGGTTCGCTCATGATTCCAAGGCGGTGCTGTCGCGCACGACAGAGGCGAAGAACGGCAGGATGGGCTATGGCACCCTGCGCGGCATTCTCGCAACCGATCGCGGCGATTTCGGAAATCGTATTCTCCAGGTCACCGATGCCGAGGGCCATGCGCTTTCCTACCGGATCGAGGACAGCTATCTGCGCATCGACCTGCCGACGCCGCTGGCCCCCCGCCAGCATTTCGTCTTTCGGATCTCGTGGGAATATCACATTCCGCAGGGAAAGGTCGTGGGCGCGCGCGGCGGCTATGAGGAATTCGATGACGGCAATGCGATCTTCTTCCTCGCCCAATGGTATCCGCGGCTTGCCGCCTATACCGATTATGGCGGCTGGCGAGTGATGCCGTTTCTCGGTGCGGGCGAATTCACCGTCGAATTCGGCGATTTTGATGTTTCGATCACCGTACCCGCCGATCACCTGGTCGCCGCCACCGGCTCGCTGGCCAATCCGCGGGAAGTGCTGAGCGCGGTTCAGCGCAAGCGGCTGGAGAAGGCGAAGACGGCCCGCGAACCGGTCTTCATCGTCACCCCGGACGAGGCCAAACGCAATGAGAAGGGTCGGGCCAAGGGGACCAGGACATGGCATTTCCGGGCCGAGAAGGTGCGCGACTTCGCCTTCGCCAGCTCACGAAAATTCATCTGGGATGCCAAGGGCTTCCGCTATCCGGACGGGCATTATGTGCGTGCCGAATCCCT
>RFIU01000111.1 GCA_003695555.1 Alphaproteobacteria bacterium | reverse complement strand
GTGCTGTGGATGCTGGGGGTCATCATCCTTCTGCTGATGATGGCCACCGCCTTCATGGGCTATGTGCTGCCCTGGGGCCAGATGAGCTTCTGGGGAGCGACCGTCATCACCAATCTGTTTTCCGCCGTCCCGCTGGTCGGCGAGCAGATCGTTCACTGGCTGTGGGGCGGATTCGCGGTCGGCGAACCGACGCTGCAGCGCTTCTTCTCGCTGCACTATCTGCTGCCCTTCGTGATCTTCGCGGTGGTGATCCTGCACATCTGGGCGCTGCACATCCCCGGCTCCAACAATCCGCTCGGCATCGACGTCAAGAGCCCCGCCGATCAGCTGCCCTTCCATCCCTACTATACGGTCAAGGATCTGTTCGGGCTGGGCGTCTATCTCATCGTCTTTGCCGTCTTCGTCTTCTATCTGCCGAACTATCTCGGCCACCCGGACAATTACATTCCGGCCAATCCGCTCTCGACCCCGCCGCATATCGTGCCCGAATGGTATTTCCTGCCCTTCTACGCGATCCTGCGTGCGGTGCCCGACAAGCTCGGCGGCGTGGCGCTGATGTTCGGCGCGATTCTCGTTCTTTTCGTCCTGCCCTGGCTCGATGCCTCGAAGGTGCGCTCGGCGAAGTTTCGGCCGATTTACCGGGTCTTCTTCTGGTTCCTGGTGGTCGATGCGATCGTGCTGGGGGTTGTCGGCGCCCATCCGCCGGAAGGAAAGTGGATTCTGATCGGCCGGATCGCGACCGTCTATTATTTCCTTCACTTCCTGGTGATCCTGCCGATCGTCAGCCGGATCGAGAAGACCCCGCCGATGCCCGAGAGCATTGCCGCGGCGGTGATCCAGAAACCGGCGGCGGCCTGATGCGGCGCGGACTGGATGGGAGAATACTCATGCGCATGACGGCTCTTCTGCTCGGCGCCTTCCTGACCCTTGCCGCCCTGCCGGCGTTCGCGGCAGGTGAGGCAAAGCCGCCGAAGGACGGCCACTTCTCGTTCGAAAGCCCCTTCGGCACCTTCGACCGGGCCGCGGCCCAGCGCGGCCTTCAGGTCTATCGCGATGTCTGCGCGGCATGTCACGGCCTCAAATACATCGCCTTCCGCGACCTGATGGGTCTCGGCTATTCGGCCGAAGAGGCGAAGGCAATCGCGGCCCAGTATCGGATCACCGACGGGCCCGATGAGAATGGCGACATGTTCGAGCGGCCGGGCAAGCTTTCCGACCGTTTTCCCTCGCCCTTTCCGAACGAACAGGCGGCACGCGCCGCCAACAATGGTGCGCTGCCCCCCGATCTTTCGCTGATCGTGGAAGCCCGCGAAGGGGGCGTGGATTACGTCTATTCGGTGCTGACCGGCTATGGCGAACCGCCGGCAAGCGAATCGCTGCGCCCGGGCCAGTACTGGAATGAATATTTTCCGGGTCACAAGATCGCCATGCCGCCGCCGCTTCAGGACGATCTGATCGAATTCGCCGACGGCACGCCGGCGACCGTCGATCAGATGGCCCATGACGTTGCCACCTTCCTTGCCTGGGCGGCCGAGCCCAATATGGAGGAACGCAAGCGCCTCGGGCTGGCGGTGCTGATCTATCTCTCATTCCTCACGATTCTTCTATACCTGACCTATCGCAAGGTCTGGGCGCCGGTGAAGGCCGGCTACAGCCCGCTGGTCGAGGGCAAGGAATAGCCCGGCACGCTTTCCCCCTTTTCCGGCGGTGCCGCCACCGGCAGGACCGAAACGGACAGCTCCCGCTGCCCTCACCGGGCGGCGGGAGCTTTTTGTCGATCCACGCTCAAGCGCAGAGGGCGTGACGCAGGCGGTATCGGCTCCTGCTCCCTCCCCTCATCCGGGCGACCGGCGGCAAACAGTATCATTTCGCCGAGACGATGCGGGCGATGAGCGCCGGGTCATTCGGTAGCAGGCCGGACTTCGGCAGCCTTACCACCAGCTCGCGCCACTTCGGCCACATCGCATAGGCCTTCGCGAACAGCGGCAGCGCTTCATCGACGCGACCATTGGCGGCCAGCGTCACGGCATGCCAGAAGACCATCTCGTGATTGTCGGGCGCCATCCGCTCGGCCGCCGCATAATGGGCAAGCGCCGCCGCCATGTCGCCGCGGGTCATCGCCTGATCGCCGAGATCCATCTCGCGATAGGCGCGCGCGACGCCGAGCAGACGGTCAAGCTCGACGAGCGGCCGTTCGCTGTCTTCCACTCTGAGGTCGAAGATACGTCCCTGCCAGGGGGCACCGTGGCGCTTGCCATCGACAACCAGCAGCGCCGCCGATTGCCGGCCGCGGATATCGCCTCCTTCGCCCTGTGCGGCCTTCAGCGCCGCCATCATGCGGGCGGCGAGATCCCCTTTCGTCGTCCGCCAGGCTCGTGCCATCGCGGCGCAGACGGTATCGCGCTCCATCAGATTGGCCTGCACCGAAAAGCCCTCGCCGGTGATCTCGCAATGGGCGGTGATGGAGTGCTCGCCGGTATGGACCGCGACCCGGCCCATTGCATCGACCATCGCCACCTGCCGCACGTCGGTGTGATCATCGGCCGCCAGCAGGCCCTTGAGTGCCGCCGGCGCACTCTTTCCGGCACGCATCAGATCGAGACCGAGCGGGCCGTAGCTCGGTTCGATGAAGCTCTGGGTCGCGACCGCTCCGATGCCGGCCTCGGCCCAGGCGACCGAGCTGCCGACCGAAAACCAGTGCGACTGCACCGCGACGCCGAGCTCGCCGGTCTCGGGATCGCGCGCGACGATCGAATAGGTATGGGCCGGCCGCACGGCTTTCAGCCCGGCGGATGCCGCAACGCGCGGCGACATCGCCGTTTCAGCGGCATGCGACGCGCGGGCATCCGGCAGCATCAGCGCCAGTACCGATACCGATACCATCGCCAGCATTCCTCGGCATAGGGTCATCGTTTCCTCCCTCCTGTGATGGGCATGGCAACGTTCAAGCCTCGCCCGAGGCGAGGTATCGCGCAAGGGCGCGGGTCTGATCGGGGGCGAAATCGAGGCCGAGGAGGCTTCGCCGCCAGAGAATGTCGTCCGCCGTGCGCGCCCATTCACGCTGCACGAGATGATCGACCTCGCGTGCATGAAGGCCGTGGCCGAAATGACGGCCGAGATCGTCGAGAGAGCGCGCATCGCCCAGCACTTCCGTGATCCGCGTCCCATAGGCGCGGGTAAGGCGTTCGCAAAGCGCAGCATCGAGAAACGGCCAGCGCTCGGCGCATCGCTGACGAAAGCGCAGAAAGCCCGCCGGCCCTTCAAGACCTTCGCCGCCGGGCAAGGGAGCATCCTTGGTCCAGGCCGGCCCGGCATCGGCAAAAAAGCGGGCCAGCAGATCGAGCGCATGTTCGCCGAGCGCGCGAAAACTCGTCAGCTTGCCGCCATAGACGACGAGCAGGGGCGCAACGGACCCGCCGCCATCTTCGAGGTCGAGGACATAATGCCGGCTCGCCGCGCTCATCGAGCGTGCCTTCGGGTCGAACAGCGGCCGCACCCCGGCGAAGGCATGGACGATCTCCTCCCTTTCCGGCGGGCGGGCCAGCCAGGGACGCAGGGCCGTCAGCAGATAGGCGATCTCATCCTCGTCCACCCGGACATCGGCCGGATCGCCGGTAAAGCGCCGCTCGGTGGTGCCGATCAGATGATGGTCCGGCCCGAAGGGTAGGACGAAGACGATCCGACCGTCGGCCTGCGGCAGCAGCAGTCCGTCATCGCTTTCGAACAGCCGTCGCATGACCAGGTGGCTGCCCTGGACCAGGGTGAGGTGGCGCTCAGCGCGTTTCGGCGAAACCGGAAGGATGCATCCGTTCACCCGGTCCGCCCATGGGCCGGCGGCATTGACCAGCGCCCGGGCCCGCCAGATGGACGTCCCGCCGGCGGCCGTGCGGGCCTCCACCTGCCAGAGGCCGGCTTTCCGGCACGCCTGCACGAAGGCGGTGCGGGGGAGAATCCGGGCCCCGCGCTCGGCCGCATCACGGGCGATCAGGGCGACCAGCCGGCCATCCGCGGTCGCCCCGTCCCAATAGGCGAAGGCGCGCGCCGCCGTCGCCACGAGGCCGTGACGGCCACGCATCTCGCGGTCTAGGTGCAGGCCTTCGGACGCCGGCAGCGGCCCGCGCTCGGCGAGATGGTCATAGAGCCACAGACCGAGCCGCAGCAGCAGTGCCGGTGCGAGACGCGGGTGGTGCGGCGCGCGCGGGATCAGGATCCGCTGCGGCCAGGCGATGTGCGGCGAGTGCGCGAGCAGCCGGGCGCGCTCGGCCAGTGCTTCGCGGACCAGTCGAAAC
Source organism: Alphaproteobacteria bacterium (assembly GCA_003695555.1). GTDB lineage: Bacteria > Pseudomonadota > Alphaproteobacteria > Sphingomonadales > Rhodothalassiaceae > J084. The sequence continues at coordinate 12,793 of RFIU01000111.1, read as the reverse complement.
TCGCCGTATTTCAGATAGCGCAGGCCGCCATGGATCAGCTTCGAGCTTGCCGAAGACGTACCGCCGGCGAGATCGCGCGCCTCCAGCAGCAGTACCTTGAGGCCCCGCCCGGCGGCATCGCGGGCGATCGCACAGCCATTGACGCCGCCACCGATGATGATGAGATCGAAGGGGGCTTGCCCACCACCCCGCCCGTTCCTATCGCGATCACCCGTTTCCTCGGCCAATTGCCTCTCCTTGCCGCCGGCCTCCCCATCGCCGCCTGTCGCTCATACGCGGTAGTAGGCCCGGTACCATTCGACGAAGCGACGCACCCCCTCTTCGATGGGCGTGTCAGGCGCGAAGCCGACCCACGACTTCAGGCATTCGGTATCGGCGCAGGTGGCCGGCACGTCACCGGGCTGAAGCGGCAGGAAGACCTTCTCGGCGCGTCGGCCAAGGATGTCTTCAAGCACTTCGATGAAGCGCATCAGTTCGACCGAGCGGTGATTGCCGATATTGAAGACCCGATACGGCGCATCGCTCGAGGCCGGGTCGGGTTGGTCGGAATCGAAAGCGGGGTCGGGGTGCGGAACCCGATCGAGGGTGCGCACGACGCCCTCGACGATATCGTCGATATAGGTGAAGTCGCGACGCATCCGGCCCTCGTTATAGACCTCGATCGGTCGCCCTTCGAGAATCGCTCGGGTGAACAGGAACAGCGCCATGTCGGGCCGGCCCCAAGGGCCATAGACGGTAAAGAAGCGCAGACCCGTCGTCGGCAGACGATAGAGATGGGCATAGCTGTGAGCCATCAGCTCGTTCGCCTTCTTGGTCGCCGCATAGAGGCTGACCGGGTGATCGACATTGTCGCTTTCCGAAAACGGCATGCGGGTATTGCCGCCATAGACGCTCGAGCTCGAGGCATAGACGAGATGCGCGATCTCATGGTGCCGGCAGGCTTCAAGAATGTTCAGGAAGCCGACGAGATTGGCATCCGCATAGGCATGCGGATCGCTCAGCGAATGTCGCACGCCCGCCTGGGCGGCGAGATGAACGACACGCTCGAACTCCTCCTCGGCGAACAGCCGGTCGATGCCTTCCCGATCGGTGATGTCGAGCCTTACGAAGCGGAAGCGGTCGAGCTTGGCCAGCTTGGCCAGCCGGGCGGCCTTGAGCGCCGGATCGTAATAGGCATTGAGATTGTCGATTCCGACGACCTCGTCGCCCCGCGCTGCCAGCGCACGCGAGACATGCATGCCGATGAACCCCGCCGCGCCGGTGACCAGAATCTTCATCGGGTGTTTTCCTTCTGCGGCATGGAGCGCAGGAGTCGCGCGCGTCCCGAGGGGTTGGCGCGTCCGACGCCGATCCAGGCGATGCCGAGTTCTTCGAGATGGGCCGGATCATACTGATTGCGTCCATCAAGGATCAGCGCAGGCTCTGCGAGCCGCTCCTTCATCTGTTCGAAGTCGGGATTGCGATAGAGCTTCCATTCGGTCATCAGGATCAGCGCATCGGCCCGATCGAGCGCAGCATAGGGGTCGGTTGCGAACCGCAGGCGGCCTTCCTCTTCCCACTCGGCCGGAAAGGCGCGCCGGGCATTTGCTCTCGCCACCGGGTCGTGCGCGGTTATCCGCCCGCCGCGGCGGACGATCTCGGTGATCAGCGGGATCGATGGGGCCTCGCGCATGTCGTCGGTGCCCGGCTTGAAGGCGAGTCCCCAGAGCGCGAAACGCCGGTCCGACAGATCCTCGCCGAAGAGCGAGAGGATGCGCCGCCCCAGCAGCCGCTTCTGCGCGGCATTGCGGCGTTCGACCGCGGCAAGGATTTCCGGCTCGAAGTCATGCCCGCGGGCGGTCGCAATCAGCGCGCGGACATCCTTCGGAAAGCAGGAGCCCCCGAAACCCGCACCCGGATAGATGAAGTGATAGCCGATGCGGGGATCCGAACCGATGCCGAGGCGCACCTGTTCGACATCGACATCGAGCCGTTCGCACAGGCCGGCGATCTCGTTCATGAAGCTGATCTTGGTGGCGAGCATCGCATTCGCCGCGTATTTGGTCATCTCGGCCTCGCGCAGCCCCATCTCTAGAATGCGCTCATGGTTGCGCTGAAAGGGCGCGTAGAGGCGGGCCAGCACCTGGCGCGCCCGCTCGCTGTCGGTGCCGATGATAATGCGATCCGGCTTCATGAAATCGGCGACCGCCGCACCCTCTTTGAGGAACTCCGGATTGGCGGCGACCTCGAAGGGCAGTTCCGCGCGATCGCGCCTGCGCAGTTCTTCGGCGATCACTGAGCGCACCTGCTCGGCGGTGCCGACGGGAACCGTCGATTTGGTCGCGACCACCACCGGCCCTTCGAGATGGCGACCGATGGTGCGCGCGACCGCCAGCACATGGCCGAGATCGGCCGCACCGTCCTCGCCCGGCGGCGTTCCGACGGCGATCATCGCCACTTGCGCCTCGGCAAGCGCCTCGCCCGGCTCGGTGGTGAAGGAAAGCCGCCCCTCGGCGAGATTTCGGGCCACCAGCTCGTCGAGTCCGGGTTCGTGGAAGGGAAGCCGGCCTTCCTTCAAGGCGATGATGCGATCCCGATCGGTGTCCTGACAGACGACGCGATTGCCGACATCGGCAAGACAGGCGCCGCTTACCAGCCCCACGTAACCCGTTCCGATGACCGTAACCTTCATTCGTCCGCCGCCTTTCGTTCCCTGCTGTGCTACCAGACCTAGAAGCGCCAGGAAAGCCGCAAGGCGAGCCCCCGGTTGTTGCGCGACGAGCCGAGCAGCTTCTTCTGGAACGAGACGGTGAACACCAGCGCCTGCGGCGGCTGCGGTCGTGCGTCACGATGCAAGGACCAGCGCAGCTCAACGCCCGGCTCGATCTGAAGCAGGCTGACCGCGCCGAAGTCGTCTCGCTGGGCGAAGAGATTGACGGCGACCTGCGGTGCGACGACGAGACGGCCGAATGCCCGGGCCCGACCGGCGCGCAGCTGCGCATTGCCGAGCAGGTCGGGAGACCTCGGATCGATCAGCGCGCCATCCAGATAGACCGACCAGAAGCTCCAAGTCCGGCCGCCATCGACAGGCGGAGCGTAACCCGCGCCGGTGGACCAGGCGGCACGCAGCATGAAGTCGTTGCGCGCGAAGCTGCCGATTCGCACCAGTCGCTCGACGGTGAGCACCAGATTGTGCCGCGCGAGCGGCTGCCACGACAGGCCGATGCCGGCCTGCAGGCTGCGGTCGTCGGGCAGGATCTCGCCGCGACGGGGCGCGGCCAGAAGACGTCCGAAGACCCGCACGCGCCGGACGCCGACGAAGGAATCGAACAGCCGTGCGAGCGAGAGATTGATCTGCGAGCTGGTCAGCGATCGCTCAGACAGCACCACCGGCGCACCACGCGGCGCATTGGCCCGCCAGACGAAATCGAGCGAACCCTGCCAGCGGTCGGAAAGTTCGGCGATCTCGCGCGCGAGCAGGCGGGGTGTCACGGCCGGATCGTCCCCTTCCCCGCCAGCCGGTGGCATCACGGGCTGCAGGTTCCATGCCCGCCGAAAGGCGCCGAGCGCCAGGCGGCGCTGGCCCAGCTCCTTGTACAGATAGCCGATCTGACGCCACAGCGCCGCTTCGTCCGGCGAAAGGGCGGCGGCCTGCTCGAAGGCATCAAGGGCGGCCGGACGCAGGCTTTTGTCGCCGCTGCGCTGATAGGCATAGCCCGCCGCTTTCCAGATCCGGGCATCCGGGGCGATGCGTGCGGCCTGGCGATAGACCGCTGCTGCCCGGGCATTGCGACCCACCCGCTCGAGCCATACCGCCAGATCCAGTATCCGTTGACGGCGAAGGACCGGCTCGCGCGTCTGCCTGACGGCCGTCTCCATCTGCCGGACCGCCTCGTCGAAGCGACCGGCGCCGGCGGCATGATAGGCTCGTGCGGCGGCCTCATAACCCGGATCGACAGGGCTCGCCGCCAGCAGGAAGGACGACAGGACGAGCAGGCACAGTGACGGACATGCCGATCGCAATGCCGCCCGCCTTGCGCTCCATTGATGCCGGCCGCATCTTGCGCCGTACATTTCCACGCCCCCGTCGCATCCTCGCCGCACCGCCCGTCAACCAGGGGCCGATCACTCGGCAGCGACGAGCGGCAAACGATGTTCGGTCTTGTCCCAGACGAGCGGAGCGCGGCTGCGGCGATGCCGGCGATAGATGCGCAGCGCGCGCACCGCTGCCGCCGCATTGATCGCAACCCCGGCGAACTGCCGCCACGGGACGCCGAGCGCGAATCGCCAGCCATAACGGCGCGCGCCCAGCCATATGCGCACCAGCAGGCGGTGCAACAGGAACAGACCGTTGATTGCCGCCATCCATCCAAGCCAGGGCATCGCGAATCCGTCGCCTGCATGAACCGCCGAGGGGGTGATTTTGAACAGGATGCCGATCAGAACCGCAAGACACAGGCCGGCGCACAGCGCATCGATCAACGCATTGGCGATCATCATCCGGTCATGCAGCAGGAAGATCCGCTGCACAGGCGTGCCGAACAGGCCATGACGGCGCGGCGTCTGAAGGGCGATGCCGATCATCCATCGGGCCTTCTGCCGGACCGCGGCGGCAAGCTGGGCGGGAAAGCATTCGCGAACGCAAATGACCGGTGCCCACCCCCTCGTCCAGGCGCGAGCCGGTTTCTCATTCGTCGACGCGCGAGCTGCGTGAGAGACGAAGACGCCTTTCGCGCCGGTCCGGGCAAGTGCCAGCGACAGCTCATAGTCTTCGGTCAGGCTGTCGGGATCGAATGGGCGTCCGCCCCGTGTGACGGCGAGGCCGCGCAGAGCCTCGACCGTGATCGCGGTACCGACACCCGCGCTCGGCACCGAACCGGTCAGCAGCGCGCGCACCGGCAGGGTTCGCGAATGCATGTCGGCGAATTCGTCAGCATAGTGATGGGCGATGGGAGAAAATCTCCAGCCGACATCGGGCAGGACCGGCACCTGCGCCATCGCCGCCCCGTCGATGAGGGCGCGACGCAACAGCGAAATTTCCCCCGGGGCAACGATGTCCTCGGCGTCATGAAGGACGACGAAGGCGAAACGGCGGGGATCCTCGCAGGCGCGGCGATAAAGGTGATTGAGGCAGTCGGCCTTTGAGGTCGGACCGTCATGCGGCAGCCTTACCAGCGTCACGCGGCCGGCCTGAGGATCGGCACGACGTGCGGCGCGGGCGGTCGCGGGATCGTTCGGATACCAGCCGACGAAGACATGGCACGGTTCGTCCGCGATCGCGCGCAGCAGGACTTCCAGCATGTCCCCGATCACCGCCGCCTCTCGCCATGCCGGGATCAGGATCGCCACCGGTGCGCAGGCCAGTCGATTGCGATTGCTGCCGCCAACCATAACGGGATGCGGGGCCGGCCAGGAAGGGAGCAGCCGGGATCGCTCTGGCGGGACACTTGTACGGCTCTTTGTTCTTGCTCGCTGAAGTAGCCGTCGCCGCACCGGCGGCAGCGCCATCAGATCGACGGCGAGCTCCAGCAGATTGCGGAGAATCAGATAGGAAACCAGAGCTGTCAGCAGGATGCCGAACAGCGTCAACCCCGCCCCCTCGTCACCCATTCCACCCCCTTGATGTTGCGGTAGAGATATCCCCCGATCCGGCCCGCACCACTTCTACGATGGTCTGCCGATGCGTTCAAGGGGACGGCCGCGGACCAGCGCGCCTGCCTTGTCGGCCGTGACGGGCGGGCAGGGGAAGGCTATGCTGGGCCGATCGCCGGCGGGCGATGGTAAGGGGATACGGGGGCTAGGCATGAAAACGGTATTGTGCGTGATCGGGACGCGGCCCGAGGCGATCAAGATGGCGCCGGTGGTCCGTGCGCTCGGTTCGTCGGGAAGGTTTCGACCGGTGGTCTGCGCGACCGGCCAGCACCGCGAGATGCTGGACGAGGCGCTGGCGATGTTTTCGCTGTCACCGGACGTGGATCTTGACGTGATGCGCCCCGGTCAGACGCTGGCGGGTGTGAGCGCTGCGGTGCTCGGCGGGATCGACGGGGTGCTGGCAGACGCAGACCCTGATAGCGTGCTGGTCCAGGGCGACACGACGACGACGATGGCGGCGGCGCTCGCCGCTTTCTGGCGGGGCATTCCGGTCGGCCATGTCGAGGCGGGTCTGCGCACCGGCGACCTGCGCGCGCCGTTTCCGGAAGAGGCGAACCGGCGGATCGCGAGCATCGTCACCGACCTTCACTTCGCCCCGACGCCGGCGGCACGTCGCAATCTGCTGGCCGAGGGAGTGGCGGCCGATCGGGTACATGTCACCGGCAATACGGTGATCGACGCGCTGCTGTGGATGGCCGAGAGGGTACGCGACGACCGCGCGCTGGCGGACGAGATGACGGCCCGCATCCCGGCGCTGGCGCGCTGCGGCGAGGGCGGCCGGCGGCTGGTTCTGGTCACCGGCCACCGCCGCGAGAGCTTCGGGCGCGGCTTCGAGAACATCTGTACGGCGCTCGCCCGCATCGCCGAGCGCGATGATGTGGAGATCGTCTACCCGGTCCACCTGAACCCGAATGTGCGCGGGCCCGTGCACCGGCGTCTCGGCCGTCATGAGAACATCCATCTGATCGAGCCGGTGGACTATCGCCGCTTCGTCTGGCTGATGACTCGTGCGCATCTCGTGCTGACCGATTCGGGCGGTGTGCAGGAGGAGGCGCCGGCGCTCGGCCGGCCGGTCCTGGTGATGCGCGAGGTGACCGAGCGAGCGGAAGCGGTGGACGCCGGCGTCGTGCGCCTCGTCGGTACCGATCCGGACCGCATCGTCGCCGAGGTCTCCCGGCTCATCGATGATCCGGAACACCACGCCCGCATGAGCCGCCCCACCTTCTGCTACGGCGACGGCCACGCCGCCGAGCGGATCGTCAAGCTGCTGGAAAAGATGGGTGGTAAAGAGGGGTGGGGGTGAATAGGAGCGGGTTGGATGAATAAACTGCGGGATCAGGCGCTTTGCGCTTCCTGCCGGTGCCAGGCCCAGGCATCGGCGATGATTCGCTCGAGCTCGCTGCGGGTGGGCCGCCAGCCGAGCAGCTCACGCGCGCGGCTGCTGTCAGCGACCAGCACCGGCGGATCGCCCGGCCGCCGCGGCGCCTCCTCAACCGGAATCGGCCGGCCGACCACGGTCTCGGCCGCGCGGATCACCTCGCGCACCGAAAAGCCCTTCGCGCAGCCGAGATTGAAGACATGGGCTCCGTCGTGCGCGTCAAGATGGGCGAGCGCCAGCGCATGAGCTTCGACCAGATCCATGACATGGACATAGTCGCGCACCGCCGTGCCGTCGGGCGTGTCATAGTCGGTGCCGAAGATGCGAATCGCCGGCGCCTCGCCCAGCGCGGCCTTCAGCACATTGGGGATGAGATGGGTTTCCGGTTCGTGCCACTCGCCGATCCGGCCGCTCTCATGGGCGCCGGCGGCATTGAAATAGCGCAGCGACACCGAACGCAGCCCGTGCGCCCGGTGAGCGGCCTTCAGCATTGTCTCGATCGCGCGCTTCGTCTCTCCATAGGGATTGATGGGCGCGGCCGGCGCGCCTTCGGGAATGGGCACGGTTTCGGGCACGCCATAGACGGCGGCGGTGGACGAGAAGATCAGGCGATCCACCCCCGCCTCGACCATCGCCGAGACGAGGGCGAGCGTACCGCCGAGATTGTCGCGCCAGTAGGCGAGCGGGCGCGCGACGCTCTCGCCGACCAGCGAGCGGGCGGCGAAATGGAAGACGGCGTCGAACGCGCCGTGCGCGGCGAAGAGATCCTTAAGCGCCGCCGGATCGCTGAGCGAGCCCCGTACCAGCGTCGCCCCTTTGGCCACCAGATCGCGATGACCGGTGGAAAGATCGTCGAAGACGACGACTTGCGCCCCGCGATCGAGAAGCAGCCGCACCATGTGCGAACCGATATAGCCGGCACCGCCGGTGATGAGGAAACGGGGCATGGGAGAGTGTCTTCCCCTTGCTTGCACGCCGTCAGCGGACGGCACATCTTGGCTCCCCCCGAGCTTCGATGGAGGATCAGCGGCGGTTCGTTTGTGCATCGGCAAGCCGGCGGACATACCAGCCGTGGACCTCGGCGATTCCATCTTTCAGCGCGATCCGGGGCTGCCAGCCGAGTTCGCTTATCTTCGTGATATCGAGCAGCTTGCGCGGCGTTCCATCGGGCTTGGAGGTGTCGAATTCCAGCCGACCCTCAAAACCGACCACCTCGCGCACCAGTTCGGCCAGTTCCCGGATGGAGATGTCTGTTCCCGCGCCGACATTGACATGCTCGGCATCGCTGTAGTTCTCCATCAGGAAGATCAATGCGTCGGCAAGATCATCAACGTGCAGGAATTCACGCCGCGGCCGGCCGGTGCCCCAGATCCGCACGACGGTGTCGCCCGATGTCCTGGCCAGTCCGCCGTCCCGTCTTTCCAGTCCCAGGTCGCAAAGAAGGTCGTCCGGGATCCGTCCATGACAGGCTTCATCGGCCAGAATGCCGTCGAGATCGCCTTCCCGCGCCAGCCGGGCGAGGTGAAACTTGCGGATCAAGGCGGGCAGCACATGCGAGGACTGGAGGTCGAAATTGTCCCCCGGGCCATAGAGGTTGCAGGGCATCGCCGAGATGAAGTCGGCACCGTGCTGACGGCGGTAGGCCTGACAGAGCTTGATGCCGGCGATCTTGGCGATCGCATACCATTCGTTTGTCGGCTCCAGCGGACCGGCAAGCAGCTCGCTTTCCGGAATCGGCTGCCTGGCGAATTTCGGATAGATGCATGACGAGCCCAGAAACAGCAGCTTTTCGACGCCACTGCGGAAGGCGGCATGAATCACATTCGCCTCGATCATCAGATTGTCATAGAGGAAATCGGCCGGCCAGCTGTCATTGGCCAGAATGCCCCCGACCTTGGCCGCGGCAAGAAAGACGACAGCGGGGCGGGCTTCGTCCATCCAATCCGACACCGCCGTCTGATCACGCAGGTCGAGTTCATCGCGGGGCGCCGTAATGATCTCGCCCCCTTCGCCTGCGAGCCGCCGGACGGTGGCGCTGCCGACCATGCCGCGATGACCTGCAACGAAGATACGCTTTCCTGCCAGCGAGAAGGGGATTGCCTGCGCGGATTCAGCCATCGTTCACGCGCCTGTCCTTGCCGACCGCTTCCAGATCTTCAGCGACCATTTCGCGAACCAGTTCTCGAAAACCTGTCTTCGGGCGCCATCCCAATCTCTCCTTGGCTTTCGACGCGTCGCCCAGGAGCAGATCGACCTCCGTCGGTCGGAAATAGCGCGGGTCGATCAGCACCAATGTCTCGCCGGTTTCGGCGTCGATGCCGGTCTCGTTCACGCCTTCACCTTGCCAGATGATCCGTCGGCCGGTCTCGGCGAAGGCGAGCTCTACGAATTCACGTACCGTGTGTGTCTCGCCCGTTGCCAGCACATAGTCATCCGGCTCATCTTGCTGCAGGATCTGCCACATGCCTTCTACATAGTCCCGCGCATGTCCCCAGTCCCGCTTGGCATCGAGATTGCCCAGATAGAGATGTTGCTGCAGCCCGAGATGGATCGCCGCCACTGCCCTGGTGATCTTGCGGGTGACGAATGTTTCGCCGCGGATCGGGCTTTCGTGATTGAACAGGATGCCGTTGGATGCATGCATGCCATAGGCTTCACGGTAATTGACCGTGATCCAGTAGGCATAAAGCTTGGCGACCGCATAGGGGCTGCGCGGGTAGAAGGGCGTCTTCTCGTTCTGCGGCACTTCCTGTGCCTTGCCGTAAAGCTCGGAGGTGGAGGCCTGGTAGAAGCGCACCTTCTTCGTCATTCCAAGAATCCGGATCGCCTCAAGCAGCCGCAGAGTGCCGAGCGCGTCGGCATTAGCCGTGTATTCCGCCGTTTCGAAACTGACCTTGACGTGGCTCTGGGCGGCGAGATTGTAGATCTCGTGAGGCTGGGTCTCCTGCACGATGCGAATGAGGTTGGTTGCATCCGTCATGTCGCCGTAATGAAGAAAGAAGCGAGCGCTGGACTCGTGCGGATCGACATAAAGATGATCCACCCGTCCGGTGTTGAAGGAAGAGGACCGCCGCTTTATGCCGTGAACCTCGTACCCCTTTCCCAACAGAAATTCGGCGAGATACGCACCATCCTGGCCGGTGATTCCGGTGATCAGAGCGATCTTTCGAGACACGATGGACTACTCCTTGGAGAATGGCGGAGACGATCAAATATCCTAAAGCACAACGAGGGAGGATAACACTTCCCGAAAGCCCATCCGCCCCCCGCTTGCCGGCCGGTCGCATGCCGGTCTTGCGCGCGACTTCGCCTTCTCTCATCCGATCCGGGTTTCTGTGCGTCCCGCCCGTCAGGCCGCGGCCGCCGGAATGGTGTCGCGGGTAAAGACCGAGTCGGTGCGGCCGGCCTTCAGCTCGTCGAAGATCCAACGATAGGTCTTCTCCATCCCCTCGCGCAGCGGGGTCGAGGGTTCCCAACCGAGCTCGGCCTTGATCCGGGTGTTGTCGCTGTTGCGTCCACGCACGCCCTGCGGCGCATCGAGCTTGTAGATGCGCTTCAGCTTGACGCCGGCGATCTCCTCGACGATATCGACCAGCTGATTGATCGACACCAGTTCCGCGCTGCCGAGATTGATCGGATATTCGATGCCCGAATCGGTGATCCGGTAGATCCCCTCGAGGCAGTCGTCGATGTACATGAAGCTGCGGGTCTGATGGCCGTCGCCCCAGATCTCGATCTCATGCCGGCCGGTCAGCTTCGCTTGCGCCACCTTGCGGCTGATCGCCGCCGGCGCCTTTTCGCGCCCGCCGTCGAAGGTGCCATAGGGGCCATAGACATTGTGGAAGCGCGCCACCCGGCAGGTCAGTCCGTAGTCCTCCATGAAATGGCGGCACATCCGCTCGGAAAACAGCTTCTCCCAGCCGTAGCCGTCCTCGGCGTCGGCAGGATAGGCGTCTTCCTCCTTCAAGGCGGTAACGTTCGGATCATTCTGCTTGTAGCCGGCATAGACGCAGGCCGACGAGCTGTAGAAGAAGCGCTCGGTTCCGGCGGCACGCGCCGCCATCAGCATGTGGGTGTTGATCAGCACCGAGATCATGCATTCGGCCTTGTGGGTCTCGATGAAGCCCATGCCGCCCATGTCGGCTGCGAGGTTGAAGATGCAGCGGGCATCCTTCGCCGCAGCGAAACAGGCATCGCGCAGGCGCAGGTCGGCGGTGATGTTCTCGACATCATCGAAGCGCTGATACCAGTGCTCGAGCGGCTTGATGTCCACCGCGCGGATGTTGGTAAAGCCCTTGCGCCGCAGGTCGGCCACCAGATGGCCGCCGATGAAGCCACCGGCACCGGTGACCAGAATCAGATCGTCTTTCGCCTGTTCCAGCATCTTCCTCGCCTTTTCCGTCGTTTAGCGTCATCAAAACCCTCTGACAGAATGCCGGCAGCGCCCTGCCATTTCGAGGGGTCGCGTGGGTCGCGATCGCCCACTGCTTAGTCCAGAAGACCGGGGACGACAAGGGCCAAGGAGGGGCGTGCACAGCCCTGTCGTGAAGATGCTGAAGAACTGACGATCACCGGCTCACGAAAACCGCTCCGCTCAGTCGAAAATCAATCCGTGGCTCCTCCCATTCCAGCAGTCCGCCGGGCGCGGTTCTGCCGTCTTCTCCGGCACGGCACCGCCGAGGAACATCGGTGTGACGACTTCGAAGACCGCCCGCAGGCGGCAAATGCCCGAACCGCTTGAAGCACCCCCCGCTTGCGCGATCGTCCCCCATGTTTCCTCTTCCCCCGTCTCTCATTCTCACGGATGGAATCGTTCGTCACCAGGCCGGTGAAGAGATGTTCGCTCATTCGACCCCCCCGACCTCCCGGATCGGGTGTGGAGTCTATCACCCTCACCCGCGACCTTCAGCTGCAAGCCCTGCATTGTCTTCACCTTGATGTTGCGGCGCCACAATCATGATCCGGATTCACCCGTCCGGCTGGGTGTTGTCCCGTTTCCTGCTCGACGGCCTCGGTTCATGTGCACGCATGGCGCAGCCTTCGAGCCCGGCCATTCCCGTTCTATCCCCAGGGTGGCCACCAAGCGCGGCATCGGCTAGGAAGAAAGCCGGATGCCGCCCCCCGTCGAGGGGCGTCTTTTCACCGCGGACGACGAGGAGCCACGATGTTTCGAAAGATCGACAAGGCGCTGCACATTCTCTTTGCCGGTGATCCGCTCTGGCGGCGGGCACTGCGGCTCGGAATCGGCGCGGCGATCGAGCATGTGCCTTCCTTGAAGGCAATGGGACCGATGACGACCGTCGTCGATATCGGCGCCAATCGCGGCCAGTTCGCGCTCGCCGCCCGGCACGTGTGGCCCGGGGTCAGGATTTTTTCTTTCGAACCACTTGACGGACCGGCCGAATGCGCCGGGCGTCTCTTTGCCCATGACGACAAATTCCGTCTCTACCGGGCCGCGATTGCGCCGCAGGCGGGAGTTGCCACGATGCATGTCGCGGCGCGGGACGATTCCTCGTCGCTGCTGCCGATCGGCGAAGCGCAGACGAAGATCTTTCCAGGCACCGAAGAGGTCGCGACGGTCGAGGTGGAAACCGGTCCGCTCGACGTCTTTCTCAAGGCCCGCGATATCGAGCCGGCGGCGCTGCTCAAGCTCGATGTGCAGGGATTCGAGCTTGAGGTTCTCAAAGGTTGCGAACCGCTTCTCGACCGTTTTGCGGCAATCTATGTGGAATGTTCGTTCCTGCCGCTCTATGAGGGTCAGGCGCTCGCCGACGAGGTGATTGC
>RFIU01000008.1 GCA_003695555.1 Alphaproteobacteria bacterium | reverse complement strand
GGTTCAGGCAATGTCTCGGGATCCTCGCCGGGATAGGCCTGTGCGCGCATCGAAGTGCGCACGGGACCGGGATCAACGAGATTGACCCGGATGCCGGAAAGCCGACATTCGGCCTCATAGGTGAGTACCAGCGTCTCGAGCGCGGCCTTGCTCGCCGCATAGAGTCCCCAATAGGCCTTGTGCCGGCCGGCTGCGCCCGAAGTAACGAAGACGGCGCGCGGATCCTCGGACCGGCGCAGCAGCGGGTCGAGCGAGCGGATCAGGCGGAAATTGGAAGTCAGATTGACCGCGATGGTGCGTTCCCATTCCTTCGGATCGATATGGGTGACGGGCGAGAGCACGCCGAGCCGTCCGGCATTGCCGATGAGAAGGTCGAGATGCCCCCAGCGTTCATAGATCGCCGCGCCGAGCCGGTCGATCGCGTCACCTTCCGTCAGGTCTAGGGGCGTCAAGGTCGCACTGCCGCCTGCCTCGCGGATTTCATCGTCAAGAGATTCGAGCGCTGCGACGCTGGAAGGGCGGGCGATGGCGATGACATGCGCCCCCTCGCCAGCCAGCGCCAGCGCCGTAGCCCGGCCGATTCCGCGCGATGCGCCGGTAATCAGCGCAAGACGCCCGGTAAGCGGACGGGAAGGATGCGCCGTCTCGGCATCCGAAGGGCTGCTGGCGTTCAATGGGGATCTCCCGAAAGTGGTCAGCCGCCGGTCGAGGCGAGCAGGGTCAGTTGATCGGCAACCGCCTCGCGCTCCTCAAGATCGGTCAGATGGGTCGGATAGTCGCCGGTAAAGCAGGCATCGCAGAACTGCGGCTGGATGTCATTGCGTCCTTCCGGCTGCCGACAGGCGCGATAGAGCCCGTCAATGGTCAGAAAGGCGAGCGTGTCGGCGTGGATGAATTCGCGCATCTTCTCGACATCCATGCGCGCGGCGAGCAGCTTGTCGCGTTCGGGCGTATCGACGCCGTAGAAACAGGAATGGCGCGTCGGCGGACTGGCGATGCGCATGTGGACTTCCTTTGCGCCCGCCTGGCGCAGCATGTCCACGATCTTCAGCGAGGTCGTGCCGCGCACGATCGAATCATCGACCAGCACGATGCGCCGGCCTTCGATCAGCCAGCGGTTGGCATTGTGCTTCAGCTTGACCCCGAGATGGCGGATCTGATCCGACGGTTCGATGAAGGTGCGGCCGACATAATGATTTCGGATGATGCCGAGCTCGAAGGGAAGACCGGATTCCTGTGCATAGCCGATCGCCGCCGGCACGCCCGAATCTGGCACGGGAACGACCATGTCGGCTTCGACCGGGGCTTCGCGGGCAAGCTCGGCGCCGATGCGCTTGCGCACCTCATAGACCGACATGCCATCGACGAAGCTGTCGGGGCGCGAGAAATAGACATGCTCGAAGATGCACGGCCGGGCGCGTCCCGGCGGAAACGGTTTGAGCGATTTTACGCCGCGTTCGGAGATGGTGATGATCTCGCCCGGCTCGATGTCGCGGACGTATTCGGCGCCGATGATGTCGAGCGCGCAGGTTTCGGAGCACAGAATATGGGCATCGCCCATCCGGCCGAGCACCAGCGGTCGCACGCCCAGGGGGTCGCGCACGCCGATCAGCCCGAATTTCGAAAGTGCGACCAGCGACCAGGCGCCCTCGATCTTGCGCAGGGCATCGATCAGCTTGTCGAGCAGCGTCCGGAAGGTGGAGGTCGCGACAAGATGCAGGATCACTTCCGTGTCGGAAGTGGACTGGAAGATCGCCCCATGCGCGACGAGCTGTTTGCGCAATGTCCAGGCGTTGGTGATGTTGCCATTGTGAGCGATCGCAAAACCGGTGGTCGCGAGATCGGCGAACAGCGGCTGGACATTGCGCATCACCGTCTCGCCGGTCGTCGAATAGCGGACATGGCCGATCGCGGCATGGCCGGGCAGTTTCTCGAGCACCTGCGGGCTGGTGAAATGTTCCGAGACCAGCCCCATGAATCGCTCGGTGTGGAATTCGCGTCCGTCATGGGTGGTGACGCCGGCCGCCTCCTGGCCGCGATGCTGAAGGGCGTGCAGGCCGAGCACGGTATGGGCGGCAGCATCCGGACTGCCGAAGATGCCGAAGACGCCGCATTCTTCGCGCAGCTTGTCGTCACCGGCGAAAGGATGGGTGGTCAGCGGCTTCAGGGCCGGTGGGGAATCGATGATGACGCTCATGGTGATGGCTGCATCCTCATGATACCGACCGCCCGGCGGAATGGGCACGACGCCTGAGTGCTCCTGCCGTGGGGCCGATCCGCTCCTGCCGCCTCATATAGCAGTTGGGGCGGCGATTGCCAGTCTCTTGTCCGCCTCGCGAGGCCACCCGCGCCGGTCCGTCAGTTTGCGCCGCCCTTCTTTTTCTGCTGCGGTTTTTTCGTCCCCTCGCCTTCATGGGAGGCGGACGGCATCGCCTCCAGAATGCGGTCGAGTTCACGGCGGGCATCATCCGGATAGCCGGTCTCGCCGTTTTTCACTCGGCGGGCAAGCTGCTCGAGATCTTCGGGCAGCCCGCGGCTCTCCCGGCGAAGCCGATCGATAAGGGCGGGGTGCTCGTTTTCCGCTTCGATGCGCGAGAGAAAGTCCGGCCCGATCCGGGCCAGCATTGCCGCGCCATAGACCAGAATCGGCCGCGCCTGACTGTTCTCGACCGTCTTCGGGCGGTGCCCCTTCCATACCATGCCATCGAGCAGAAGCCAGATCGACGAGGCGACGAGCAGGCCGAATACCAGGCCGAAGAGGGCGCCAAGCGAGCAGTCCAGCAGGCCCAGCGGGCCGTCGCGCACGCTTCGTGCGATCATCCGGGCGAGAAGTTTCAGAATGACGAGAGAGACGACGAACAGGGCCGGTGCGGCAAGAAAGTCCGCCAGTGCCGGATCGGCAAACCAGGGGTGCATCCAGCCGGCGACGGTCTGCCAGGCGACCAGCGTGACCAGAACCGCGCCGCCCCAGGCAGCGAGCGAGAGCAGCATCGCCGTCATCCCGCGAGAGAAGGCGACCAGTACGGAAATCAGCAGCAGCAGGGCCACGGCAATGTCAAAGGAATTCAGCATGACCTGCTTATCCCTCTTTTGCGCCCGCTTTGTCGAGCCTGCAGGTGATCAGCCATCGGCGGCGGTCCGCGCATCGCCGGGCAGGTGTTCGACGAGGGCGACAAGATCCGCAACATGACGGCAGACGTGCCGCTGCAGCCGGCCGTTGGAAGACCCTTTCTTCGCCCCGCGTCGTGGTGGCGCGGCGGGCAGAATGGCACGGCGGAATCCCAGCTTTTCAGCCTCTTTCAATCGCGCATCACTGCGCGCGACGGGGCGAACGCCGCCGGCCAGCGAAATTTCGCCGAAGATCACCGTGCCGGGATCAAGAGGCTGGCCGAGCGCGGCCGAGATCAGCGCCGCGGCGACGGCCAGATCGGCAGCCGGCTCGCGAATTCTGAGGCCGCCGGCGACATTCAGATAGACGTCGGCGCGCGCCAGTCCCAGACCGCATCGGGCATCGAGCACCGCCAGAATCATCGCCAGCCGGGCGGCATCCCAGCCGACCACCGCGCGGCGGGGATTGGCGGCGCTGGTTTCGGCTACCAGCGCCTGAATTTCGCACAGAATGGGTCGCGATCCCTCGATCCCGGCGAAGACCGCGGTCCCCGGTGCACCGCGGCCGTCTTCGGGCAGGAACAGGGCGGACGGATTGACGACCTCTTCCAGCCCGCCGCCGGTCATCTGAAAGACGCCGATCTCGTCGGTGGCGCCGAAGCGGTTCTTGACCGAACGCAGAATCCGGTATTCATGGCCCCGCTCACCTTCGAAATAGAGGACCGCATCGACCATGTGCTCGAGCACCCGTGGCCCGGCGAGCTGGCCATCCTTGGTGACGTGACCGACCAGAATGATCGCGGTCCCGCTCGCCTTCGCATGCCGGATCAGTTCGGCGGCCGCACTGCGCACCTGAGAGACCGTCCCGGGCGCCGATTCCAGGGTATCGACATGAACCGTCTGAATCG
Source organism: Alphaproteobacteria bacterium (assembly GCA_003695555.1). Lineage (GTDB taxonomy): Bacteria > Pseudomonadota > Alphaproteobacteria > Sphingomonadales > Rhodothalassiaceae > J084. The sequence continues at coordinate 2,467 of RFIU01000008.1, read as the reverse complement.
AGTCGATCACCACGACATCGACGGGCTGGCCTTCCTTCAAGGTGGTGATGATGTCGCGCACGTCGGTGGCCGCGATCAGGGCGACAGGCGTTTTCTCGACCTTCAGGCGTCGCGCACGCATCTGGATCTGGGCCGGAGATTCCTCACCGCTGACATAGACGGTGCGGCGTCCTTCGGCCGCCAGCCGGGCGAGCACCTGCAGCAGCAGGGTTGATTTTCCGATCCCCGGATCGCCGCCAAGCAGCACGGCGGAACCCGGCACCAGACCGCCGCCAAGCGGCCGGTCGAGTTCGCCGATACGGGTGGCGATCCGCGTCGGATTCGCGATCGGTGCATCGAGAGGGCAGGCGTCAAGAACACGCCCCCGGCGGGCGCCCAATCCCTTCGGGGGGGCGCCCGCAGCGCCCGCCTCCTCTTCCAGCGTGTTCCAGGCGCCGCAATGGGGACAACGGCCCTGCCACTTCGGGCTCGTGCCGCCGCAGGACTGACAGCGATAAAGGCTTCGGTTGCGTGCCATCGACAGGCGATCTCCTTTTGTTCTCTTTACCCCATATGAACAGGATGGCCAAGACCGTCCTTGACGCGACGGTGGGGAGCGGGCGGAAACGAAAAAATAAACCCCCATCGGGTATGACACAGGGTCGCGCGGCGGGAATGCTACGGTTAATGACCATTTTCCATCTTGTCAGAAGCGCCCTGATTTCCTAGCTGACCCGTGAATGGGGACAAGGGAGGGGTTAGGACCGCGGATGATGGTAATGGCAAGGACAGCCCCCCTCGATGAAACCTTGGATTTTTCTGCCCGGCGACCTGGATATCGTCGAATTCGCCCCATCCTTTGCGTCAGGCCATCCTGAAGAGGGGGAACTCAAGCCCTTCCTGGTCCATTTCGCGGGAACCGAACTTGCCGACTTCTTCGATATCTGGCTCGCTCAGGTAAGGGAGGGGCAATCACTCCCCACCAAGCGCGATATGGGTCCGCATCGTCTGCGCCGGCATCTCGGTTATGTCGGGGTGACAGAGCTACTTGACGATCGAAGTGAAGTCGTCCTTCGGCTGGCGGGCACGGCGCTCACCGAATACATCGGCCGAGAGGTGGCTGGACGCACCATCAATGACGTCTTCCAAAGACCCGCCGATTTCATCGAACGGCTCTGGCTTCCGCTCTTTTGCGAGGCCCGCCCGCGCTATGATGCGGGTAATCTCGCCAAGATGGGAAAGGCGCACATCATATACCGCGCCCTCCACCTTCCGATTGTTGATGGTGAGGGAAAGGTGCGATTCTCGATCTTCCGGGCGATCGTCTCGATGGATGGCGGCGGCAGCTGGAAATAGAGCGGCGGCAGCTGGAAATAGAACTGTCACCCGTTTGCGCCGGCTCAGGCAGCGGCATTGCCTTCTTCAGGTGCTTTCGTCGGCACGGAGCGCCATCCGGATCGGTCCCTGCGGGGATCCCGCCACGAACTGGCGGACATAGGGATTATCGGTGCTGTCCACCTCTTCGACCGTCCCCTGCCAGATGATCCGTCCCTGGTGCAGCATGGCGATGCGGTCGGCGATGCGCCGGGCGCTCTTCATGTCGTGGGTGATGGTAATGGTGGTGGCGCCGAGATCTTCGACCTGTTCGACGATCAGCTCGTCGATGACGCCTGCCATGATCGGGTCGAGCCCTGTCGTCGGTTCGTCGAAGAAGATGATTTCCGGTGTGGCAGCGATCGCACGGGCCAGCCCGACACGCTTCTTCATGCCGCCCGACAGCTCCGCCGGATAGAGATCGGCGACGTCTTCGCGCAGTCCGACGCGGGCCAGTTTTTCGATCGCGATCCGACGCGCCTCGCGCCGCTTGACGCCGTGCGCCTGAATCAGGCCGAAGGCGACATTTTCCCAGACGGGCAGAGAATCGAACAGAGCCGCGCCCTGAAAGAGCATGCCGATGCGGCGCATGAAAGGCTTGCGTTCGGCCTGGCTGAGGCAGGTCGTGTCGTGACCATCGAGCAGGATTCGCCCGCCGTCGGGATCGAGCAGACCGAGAATGCACTTGATCAGCACCGACTTGCCGGTGCCGGAACCGCCGATGACGACGAGGCTCTCGCCGCGTTCGACAGCAAGATCGACACCGTCGAGGACGACCTTGGGTCCGAAGCGTTTCTTCAGCCCCTCGACCCGGATCATCGCGGCAGGCGGGGCATCGTGTCGGCTATGGGATGCATTGTTGTTTTTGCTCATGCGCCGAACACCAGAATGGTGATGATCAGATTGGCGAGCAGGATCAGGATGAAGGCCGACACCACAGCATTGGTCGTGGCCCGTCCGACGCCCTGTGCGCCGCCGCTCGAATAATAGCCATGGAAGCAGCCCATCAGGGCGACGATGAAGCCGAACACCGCCGCCTTCACCAGTGACGAGACGACATCGGTCGCCTCCAGATAGTTTACCGTCGTCTGCAGATAATTGCCGGGGTTGAAGC
>RFIU01000110.1 GCA_003695555.1 Alphaproteobacteria bacterium | reverse complement strand
GGTCATCGATGCCTATCCCTTCGCTGGCCGACCCTGCCGGCGCGGCCGAAGTGGCGGCGCCGTTCGCCGGCGCCGCGTCGTTGGCCCCGATCGCCTTGGATGACGAAGCAACATCCGCGGCGAAGGTCGCTGGAGTCGCGTTCACGGCCTCTCCGGGAGCCTCGCGGCCCTGCCGTCCGAAGCCGGCGCGACGCCGCGGCCGGGGGCGCAAAAAGGCCGGGCCACTCATCGCTCACCCCGCTTGAGCAGACGACCGAAGAGATTGCCCCCTTGCGTGGCATTCTCGCGCGTCCCGGCAAGCGCCGCGAACGCCCGACGCAATGCCCGTGCGAGGGACGAGCGAGGCGCTGCTGCCGGCACCGGCCGTACCGCTCGCGCAGCGGCAAGTGCCGCCTTGGGATCGAAGGGAAGCTCGGCCGCGACCCGCTGCTCGGCTGAGTTCGCGAAGTCGCGAGTGCGCACTTCCTGCAAAGCCGCCGATGGAACCCGATTGAGCCAGAGATGACAGGATGCAGCCAGCTGCCCACCTGACGTGGAAGACGTCGAAGATGCGGAATCGACAGAACGACGGCCGCTCTCGCCGCCCGCAGCTGAGATGCCGAGTTCCTTCAGCCGTGCGGCGATCCGGATCGTATCGCGCACCGAGGCCAGCGTCGGATCGGCAATCAGCAGCACGTCATCGACGCGCTCCAGCAGATCGGCGATCAATGGCCCGGTCAGGAAATGGCGGGGCACGTCGAGGACGAGGTGCGAATAACCCGCCGCAATCACCTCCATCAGGGCGTTGAGGGCCTGCGGCTCCTCTCCCACCGACTCGCGCAGGGGCGCCTCGGCGCTGAACAGATGCAATCGTTCATGAACCTTCAGCGCCGCACGTTCGAGAAACAGCGGATCAATACGCTGCGGATTGGCAAGCGCATCGACGAGGCCGCGGCCGGCCTCGAGATCGAAGGCGAGTGCCGCGGTGCCGAAATGGAAGTCGAGATCGACGAGCGCCACCCGACCGTCTTTCGCCGCGCCCTGACGTTCGGCAAGCAGGTGAGCGATCGACTGGGCGACCAGACTGGTACCGACGCCACCCCGAACGCCGCAGCACAGCAGCGTCCGACAGGACGATCTGCCCGCCTGCCCGACGGCTTCTTCCCCGGTATCGCTCTCCGACAGCAGAGCCAGCGCCTGCCGCAGGCTTTCGAGAAGACTTTCGGGATCGATCGGCTTGACGAGATAGTCGTGGATGCCGGCCGCGATCAATGAACGATAGAAACGTACGTCATTGATCGTACCGATCGCCACAACCAGGGTATCAGGCGGGCACACGTCGGCCAGTGCCTGAAGATCGGCGCCCGGATCATTCGACTCGGCTAGATCCACCACCAGAACCCGGGGGGCGGCGGTCAGCGCGAAGCGGCGAACGGCATTGGCGATGCCGCCCTCGCCGAGCGCTCCGGTATTCAGCCCCAGAATGTCGGCCGCCTGCGCCACCGCTTCGCGGCTCTGGTCGTCGGCCAGCATGCCGCCGAACAAGGGGCGCTCGTCGCCCTCGCTCCGGCCGGTGTCGATGGCTGTCATGTTCGCCATGGTCTTTCTTTTCACTCTCGCGCGTTTCATCTTCGCCGGCGGCCCCTCCATCGCCCCGGCGTTTCCATCCCGAAGGTCCTATCTGCCGCCGGAGTCGCCCGACCCGCCGCCTGACGAACTCTCCTGACTGGTTCCACTCGGCACCAGGATCACCGGCGGCGATTCGCGCCAGGCGCGGATGGCGGCCGCGGCCTTACCGGGATCGTTCGGCGCCGCCGGCACCCCGGCCAGCAGATGCTGCGGATCCGCCACCATCTGCCCGAGATTGACGAGATTGGCGCAGCCGAACTGGGGCGAGGGGGCATTGCCGTAATTTCTGGTGGCATCGAGCATCCGGTCGGGACAACGCGGCGGGATCACGAGATGCCGCTCGACCACCAGAAAGGCCTGACCGGGGGGCGGGATGTCGGCGAGCTCCGGGGCGTCCGCCGCAAGCCGCGCCCCGAAGGCGCGCAGCAGCCGGGCAAGATCGGCGCGCGCGGCAGCCGGATAGTCCTGCCCGGCGACGAATGCCGCCTCGTCGCCATAGCCGAAGCCGATCCGGTCGAGAAAAGCGGTCACCTGCCGGCGCTCCTCAGACGACAGCCCCTTCTCCTCGCCGCCGACCTGCTGGACGAGGCGCACCAGCCGAACTTCGTTGCGCATCGCTCGATCGCCGGTACGCATCGATGCCGAGGGGGAGGCGCCATGGGCGCACGCGCCGACAAGGACGATGAGCAGCACACCCGCCACGGCACGGAAGACGCTCCTCCTGCCGCCGGCCGCATGATGATTCCTGTTGTCGGGATCCTCGCGCATTCCTTTTCTCCCGTCCTTGACCTTCATGGTCTTCTTCAAAAGCGGAAGCCCGCCCGTCCGGTCAGCGTCGGACGCGCCTTGTCACCGCCCGGCATGTCCAACGCACGCGGCGCGTATTTGACGGTGCGGCCCTTCAGGAACTGCTCGACATCGCCGGGCACCTGAAGACCGTCGGTCGGCAGCGCCAGCCGTTTGGT
>RFIU01000109.1 GCA_003695555.1 Alphaproteobacteria bacterium | reverse complement strand
TCCCGGCGGCCGGCGGCGACCGCCTCCTCGTAACGGGCGCGCAGGCCGACAAGCGAGAGCGCCGGATCGTCCGAAAGCGTCTTCAGATGGTCTTCCGCCCGCTCGCTCTTGCCGAGCTGTCGCGCCGCCCGGGCGGCGACAAGATGGGCGAGCGCGCCATCTTCCGTTGCCAGCAGACGGGCGGCACGTTCGGCCTGGTCGAGGGCGCGGGAGGCATCATCAGCTGCGAGCGCCTCGAAGGCGCGTTTCAGCGCTTCGCGTCCGCGCCGTTCGGCACGAATCCGGCGGGCTGCCGGCGATAGCGGAAATTCGTGCCAGAAATAATGACCGAGGCGCATTGCGACGAGACCGGCGACGAACAGCAGCAGGGCGGCGAGAAAGAGCAGAAAGGCAGGCGCCTCGACATGCCAGCCCTGCCAGTCGAGGATGACGCTTCCCGGATGCATCGCCAGCCACCAGCCGGCGGCGGCCAGCAGCAGCGCCAATGTCAGCCAGATCAGAAGGCGGATCATGGTTGCGCTCCGTCTCTTGGGTTCTTTGCGATCCTGTTCCGCTCCCCGGCATTCCCGAGCCGGTCGAGGGTGCGAAGAAGCGCCGCACGCGCCTTCATCCGGGCCGCCAGCGCCTCGCGCACGGCCAGAGCATCCGCCGGTGCATCGGAGCCGAGGGTCAGCAGCGCCTCGCGGGCACGCGCCTCGTCACCGTCGCGCAGAGCGGTAAGCGCCAGCCGGATCGCCGCGTCGGTAAGATCACGCGGGGCGCTGCGCGCAGGGGCAGCATTGCCCGCATCCGTACCGCCTCGACGGCGCTCGATCCGCACCCGTTCGCGCAGCCACTGCCACAGTCCACCGTCTTTGTCGCGCGATTCGTCCTTCATGCCCGGCTTTTCCTCGTCGGCCTCCACGGCCGCGACGCGCGCCGACGTGCGGGCTGCCAGCAACCGGTCGAGACGCCCGGCCAGTTCTTCACGCGACACGAGTCCGCCGACTGCCAGCGGTGAGAGAGTGTCGATCAGTTCGCCGAGCACCGCCCGGTCGCTGCCCGACATCGCCGCGGCAAGCGCGCGCAGGGCGGCCAGTTCACCGGCCAGCGCCCCGCCCTCGTCGATCCGCAGAGCGAGACGGGCGAGATGCACCGCAAGCTCGCGATCGAGCGCCTGACGGGCGGCCGTTTCCCGGCCTTGACGCAGGCGATGAAGCGCGGATTCGAGCGCGGCCTGTCGGTCGGCGAGCACCGAGAGCCGGTCCGCAAGCGTGCGCAGACGGGCCATGACGATCTCATCCACCCGGCCCGCCGAGCCTTCACGCAGTGCCGCCACCTCCCTTTCCAGGGCGGCAAGCCGTTCGGCGAACGCACGATCCGTCGCGCCCGAACGGCGGGATGAAGGTGGTGGGCGGTGTGGCAGTAAGCCATCCGCAAGGCGCGCCCGCCAGCCATCGGGCAGCATCGTCTCGATCCTGGGCCAGCCCCACCAGACGAGCAGTCCGCCGACGAGCAGGGCGATGGCCAGGCGCGCCCGCCAGCGCCGGTGCGCCCGTCTGCGACCGGCCGCTGATGAGGACATCCCGCCTTCGGCCGGTTCGACGACTTCGGCCTCGATCACCGTTTCGTCGTCACGCCCGGCGCCGTCCGTCCCGTCGCTCATCGCGTCGAACCCTTCAGTCCTGCCCACCATCATCTTCACCATAGAGGTTCGCAAGTCGCTTTAGAAGCGCTTCTTCACGCGGCACCTCCACCGCCAGCCGGTCACGCAGGCCGAGATCGCCGAGCGGCACCAGCACCGTCGGCGACAGGCCGACCGCGACGAGCATCGAGAGATCCGGCCGGCCGAGCCGAACCCACCAGTCGGCGAAGACCTCGGCCGAGCGGGCAGAATGGAACAGCGCCAGATCGAGCGCGCCCGATGCCAGTGCCCGAGCGAGATCGGGCGGCGGCGTCGCAACCCGGACGGCCCGGTAGCGCTCCCAGATCATGAGCTCGAAGCCGGCCGAGCGCAGCGCACGTTCGAGATCACCGCGACGATGATGCCCGGCCAGATAGAGCAGCGGTCCCTCGGCCGGCGCATGGCGGGCGATGATCCGTTCGGCCAGCGCGCCGCCGTCGGAAGGGCCCTGCTCGACGTGCTCGAAACCGGCTTCCCGGGCGGCGGCCGCACTCGCCGGGCCAACGGCATGGAGCGGCCGCGCCCGCAGAGCGGGGGGAAGCGGTGCGCCGAGAAAGGCGCGCGGGCTCGTAGCGATCAGGGCGGCGGCACGCGATGCGCCTTCGGGAGGCGGCGCGTCGCAGGCCTCGATTTCGAGCGTCGGGGCGACGAGCGGGGCGTGTCCCATCGCCCGCAGGCGTTCGGCCAATGCCTCGGCACGATCGGCGGGCCGGGTCACCAGAATGCGCATGCGACCTTCCCCGCGGTTCCGGTTCCTATGACGGCGCGGCATCGGCCAGCCGACGGAAAAAGCCGTCGCCGGCCCGTGCGCGCAACCGCTCGCCCAGCCGTCGACCGAGCGCGGCAGCCGCGTCTTCATCGGCCGGCGCGTCGCCGCGCTCTTCGGCGCACCAGCTTCCGTCCGGTTCGAGCAGCCGGGCAACAAGCCGTACCTCGCCGCCATCGCACCGGGCAAGTGCTGCGATCGGGGTCCGGCAGGAGCCGTCGAGAGCATCGAGCAGCGCGCGTTCGGCCGCGACCGTCACCCGTGTCCCGGGATCGTCGAGGGGCGCGAGCAGGTCTGCGATCCGGGTATCGTCAGTCCGTGCCTCGATCGCGATTGCCCCTTGCGCAGGAGCGGGCAGCATCTCTTCCGGTGAGAGCACATGGCTGGCACGTTCGGCAAGGCCGAGCCGTTCGAGCCCGGCAAGCGCCAGCAAAGTGGCATCGAACTCGCCGGCGTCGATCCGGGCGATGCGGCGTCCGACATTGCCGCGCAGCAGCTCGACCAGCAGATCCGGCCGTCGGCGCAGAAGCTGCGCACGACGGCGCAGCGAAGCGGTGCCGACCCGTGCGGCTTCCGGCAGCCGGTCGAGACCGCCGTCATGCCGGCTGATCAATGCGTCGCGGGGATCGGCGCGAGGCGGAAAGGCGGCCAGCCGCAGCCCTTCGGGCAGGCGGGTCGGCATGTCTTTGGCCGAATGCACGGCGATGTCGGCCGCACCGGCGAGCAGCGCCTCTTCGATCTCCTTGGTGAACAGCCCCTTGCCGCCGATTTCGGCAAGCGGGCGGCCGAGGAAGCGGTCGCCGCTGGTGCGGACGACCTGCAGCCGCACCTGTTCGGGCCGGAGCCCCGGATGGGCGGCAAGCAGCGCATCGCGGACCTGTTCGGCCTGCGCGAGCGCCAGCGGGCTGCCTCTGGTGGCGATGGTCAGAATGGCCGGATCTCCTTGCACGCCGGCAGCGCTAGCGGCTATCGGGGGAGCGCGTCAAGACGGAAAGCAGCGGACGGATGGCGAAGATCGGGAAAGCGGCAAGGAGCAAGAAGGAGGCGATCGAACCGCCGCTCGTGCTCGGTATCGAATCAAGCTGCGACGAAACCGCGGTCGCGCTCGTCGATGGCAGCGGTCGGGTCGTTGCCGAGCAGGTGGCCAGCCAGATCGAGACCCATGCCGCCTACGGCGGGGTGGTGCCGGAAGTTGCCGCGCGCGCCCATCTCGATGTGCTCGAACCCATGGCCCGCCGGGTCATCGAAGAAGCCGGCATCGCGCGCGGGACGATCGATGCGGTGGCCGCAACGACGGGCCCGGGGCTCATCGGCGGCCTGCTGGTCGGGGCGAGCTTTGCCAAGGCCTTCGCTTTTGCGATCCGACGCCCCTTCATTGCCATCAACCACCTTGAAGCCCATGCCCTGAGCGTACGGCTCGTCGCACCGGTGCCCTTTCCCTATCTGCTGCTGCTCGTTTCGGGCGGACACTGCCAGACGCTGGTGGTCGAGGATGTCGGGCGCCACCGCCTGATCGGCACGACCATCGACGATGCGGTGGGCGAGGCCTTCGACAAGGCGGCAAAGCTGCTCGGCCTCGGCTATCCGGGCGGTCCCGCGATCGAGCGTTTGGCGGCAAGCGGTGATCCGGGCCGTTTTTCCCTGCCGCGGCCGATGGTCGGGCGGGCGGAGCCGGATTTCAGCTTCTCCGGCCTCAAGACCGCGCTCGCCACCCGGATCGCACGGATTTCCGATGAGGACGGTCAGCGAATGCC
>RFIU01000108.1 GCA_003695555.1 Alphaproteobacteria bacterium | reverse complement strand
GTCCTGGGGAATGGCGATGTGGATGCCGGCGCCGTCGCCGGTCTTGCCGTCGGCATCGACCGCCCCGCGGTGCCAGATCGCGCGCAGGGCATCGAGCGCGGCCTCGACCACCACCCGGCTCGGCTTTCCGTCAATGGCAGCAACGAAGCCGACGCCGCAGGCCTCGTGCTCGTCGCGCGGATCGTAAAGACCGACGGAGCCGCCCGGCGCCCGCTCGCGGGGACGGATGACGGCCGGTCGATGGGGGGGCTGATGCTTTGGTGTGCGGGTTGGTGACATGAAATCGTCCTGCCTGTCTGCGTGTCTCATGAGAGGAATGAAATGATGGCCATCGCGTGCCGGCGCTCAGGCGGCGGCTCGGCCATCCACCTTCTTCTGATCGGCGGCGAGCCAGTCGAGGATCGCGCGCGCCGCCCGCTGACCGTCCTTGATCGCCCAGACGACGAGCGAGGCGCCGCGCATGATGTCGCCCGCGGCGAACACCCCGGGCACGCTGGTCATCAGGCTGTCCGGATTCACCTTCAAACGACCGTCGGGATGGGTTTCCGGATGCGGTTCGCCGCGTGCCAGCGCCAGCGGCTCGGGCAGAAAGCCGAGCGCCAGCAGCACCAGATCCGCGGTCTCCTGACGGGTTTCGCCGGGTACCGGTTCGGGATGCGGCCGGCCGCCGCGCGGATCGGGAACGAGACGCAGACGCACCAGCCGGGCAGCCCGTACCTGACGCGCGCCCTCGAAACCCTCCGGCGTCTCGCACCAGACGAATTCGACGCCCTCTTCCTCGGCATGCAGCACCTCGCGGCGCGAACCGGGCATCGCCTCACGGTCGCGGCGATAGATGCAGCGCACCGATTTCGCGCCCTGACGCACCGCCGTGCGCACACAGTCCATCGCCGTGTCGCCGCCGCCGATCACCACCACCCGCTTGCCGCGGGCATCGAGCAGGCGATCCTTCGAGGCCGGCAGCTTGTCGCCGAACTCGCGGCGGTTCTCGGCGACGAGATATTCCAGTGCCGGGACGACACCTTTCAGCGAGGCCCCCGGCACTTCGAGACGGCGCGCACGATAGGCGCCGGTCGCGATCAGCACCGCATCATGACGTTCGCGCAGCTCGGCGAGCGAAACGTCCTGACCCAGGGAAACGCCGCAGCGGAAGGTCACACCCGAACGTTGCAGCCAGTCGATGCGACGCATCACCACCGACTTGTCGAGCTTGAAGCCCGGAATGCCATAGGAGAGAAGCCCCCCCGGGCGGTCCTGACGCTCGAAGATGGTGACCTGTACGCCCTGTTCGCGCAGCCGCGTCGCGGCCGCCAGGCCCGCCGGCCCCGAGCCGACGATGGCGACATGCTCGCGCCGTTCGACCGGCGGCGAGATCGGTTCGGCCCAGCCCTGCGCGAAGGCCTGTTCGACGATCGCGTTCTCGATCGCGCCGATGGTCACCGCCCCGAAACCCTTTTCGATCACGCAATGGCCCTCGCACAGGCGATCCTGAGGACAGATGCGGCCGCACATCTCGGGCATCGCATTGGTGGCGCTGGCGCGCAGCCAAGCCTCCTGCCAGCGGCCTTCCGCGCTCGCCAGCAGCCAGTCGGGAATGTCATTGGAGAGCGGGCAGTGCACCGAGCAGAAGGGGATGCCGCACTGCGAGCAGCGCGAGGCCTGGGCGGCGGCGCGGATCTCGCTCATCGCCTGATAGATCTCGGCGAAATCCTTCACCCGCAGCGGTGCCGGCCGCTTGTCCGGCATTTCTCGTTCGATCCGCACGAATTCCAGCACTGAACGTCTCCCTAGAATTTCTCAAGGCCGTTAGGACATGCCTTCGGCAGGCGGCAGGGTTCGCGCGGACGAGCCCTGCCCGTCACCGCCGGTGCGGCGGTGAAGAGTCGAAATCGCACGCTGTCGCCCGCTTGCCCGGCGCCGCCCCCCCCTTTTTGCGAAGAGGCGGGAATCGCGAAGACGAACCGCCGAGCGCCCGTCGCGCCCCCTCGCCTTTGCGCCAATGCGCCATGGCGGGGCTGTCGGGAATGCGCAATATACTTTCAATAAATTTCGAAAATCCAGCAAAATGTCGCGAATATGTATGTATTTGATACGTATATATCTCGAAATCACCATGGGCCCGGTTCTTCCAGCGAGCGCTTGACGCGATTCCGATGCGCATGCCAAGCCGGAAATCCTGCTGTCCTGTATCGGTGCGTGGCCACCGATGGCGGCGATTCGCTCGCACGCGCAATGCGCTCTTTCCATCCGTCCCTAGTGGCGCGGGCGGTTGTGCATGCCGCGTATCGCCGGCGGGCAGCGCAGCGACCGGGAACGGATCGGATACGGGAAGGGGATGGAAGAAGAAGGAGCCGGAGCGACATGCCGTTTGCCCATCTGATACTGCTCGCCCTTGTGCAGGGAGTGACGGAATTCCTGCCGATTTCGTCGTCGGCGCATCTCGTCCTTGTCCCGCTGCTCACCGGCTGGCGGGACCAGGGCGTGCTGATCGACGTTGCGATGCATGTCGGCACCCTGGCGGCGGTGCTGATCTATTTCCACCGCGACACTCGCGGGCTGTTTCTCGCCCTGCTGGCAAGTCTCGGCGTGCGCCCGGCAGGGCGGCGGCTGGGCGATCAGCAAACCGCCTATCGGCGGCTTTTCTGGGCACTGGTTCTGGCGACGATCCCGGTGGTGATGGTCGGTCTCGCTTTCAAGCTCACCGGTCTCATCGACATGCTGCGCCGGGTCGAGGTGATCGCGACGACCAGCATCGTCTTCGGCCTCGTCCTCTGGTGGGCCGACCGGCGCGGTGCGACCGCACGCGGTTTCGATGACATCAAGCTGAAGGCGGCGCTGCTGATCGGCCTTGCGCAGGTATTGGCACTGATTCCCGGTACCAGCCGCTCGGGCATCACGATGACGGCGGCCCGCGCCCTCGGCTTCAATCGGCCGAGCGCGGCGCGCTTCTCGATGCTGCTGGCGATCCCGACAATTCTGGCCGCCGGCGGTCTGGAAATGCTGGAACTTCTGCAGCTCGGCACCGATGCGCCTTGGAGCGACGCACTGCTGGCGGCCGGGCTTTCCTTCCTCTTCGCACTGGCCGCGATCGGGGGCCTGATGCGCTGGCTGCGCCATGCCGACTTCACGATCTTCGTCGTTTACCGGGTGTTGCTCGGCGCGGGGCTCTTC
>RFIU01000107.1 GCA_003695555.1 Alphaproteobacteria bacterium | reverse complement strand
TGGTGGCGTGCGTTCGTCTTTGCGCTTATCGGCGGCCTGCTGCTCAATCTGATGCCCTGCGTCTTTCCGGTGCTTTCGATGAAGGCGCTCTCGCTGCTGAAATCCGGCACTGCCGAAGAGCCGGCGGCGCGCCGTGACGGCCTCTTCTATACATTCGGCGTGATGGCGAGCTTTCTGGCGCTTGGCGGCCTGCTGCTGGCGCTCAAGGAGGCAGGGGCGGCGGTCGGTTGGGGCTTTCAGCTGCAGAACCCTCTTGTCGTTGCGCTGCTCGCCCTGCTGATGTTCGTGATCGGTCTTGACCTGATGGGCTGGGTCCGCTTGGGGATCGCCGGGATCGAGAATATCGGCGGCCGCGTCGCCGGCGGCGAAGGACCGGCGGGCGCCTTTTTTACGGGTGTGCTGGCGACGGTGGTGGCGACCCCGTGCACCGCACCCTTCATGGCCGGGGCGCTGGGTGCGGCGGTGGTGATGCCATGGCCCGCTGCCCTCGGCGTCTTTGCCGGCCTCGGTTTCGGGCTGGCGGCGCCCTATCTTGCGGTCAGCTTCTCACCGGCTTTGCGGGCGCGATTGCCGCGGCCGGGCCCGTGGATGGTGCGGTTGAAGGAATTCCTGGCCTTCCCGATGTGGCTGACGGTCGTCTGGCTGATATGGGTGCTCGCGCGCGAGGCGGGCGAGACGGCCGTGGCTCTGCTGCTCGTGGCGCTGGTGATGATCGGGCTTGCGGTCTGGGCGGCAAGGGTGAGCCATCACCGCTGGCCGGCACCGTTGCTGGCCGGCCTTGCCATCGCGGGTCTGCTGTTCGCTCTGGTCAGGCTGCCGCCGGGCGGACCGGTTGCGGCGCTGGGTGGCGAGAGGGGGGCTGCATCTTCGCCCCCGGGTGAGGCCACGGCCGCAAGCGCTCTGCCGGTTGAGCCATGGTCGCCGAGCCGGCTGGAGACACTGCGATCGGCCGGCCGTCCGGTCTTCGTCTATTTCACCGCCGACTGGTGCATCACCTGCCGCGTCAATGAGGCGGTGAGTCTCGAAAATCGGGATGTGATCGCCGCGATCCGGCGCAAGGGGCTTGCCGTGCTGGAGGCCGACTGGACACGACGCGACCGGGCGATCGCCGATGAGCTTGCCCGCCATGGGCGCGACGGGGTGCCGCTCTATCTCTATTATCCGCCTGGCGCGCGCGCGCCCGAGATCCTGCCGCAGATCCTGACCCCCGGGGCTCTGCTCGCCCGTTTTGCGACGCTTCCCGACCGGCAGGCCGCCAGCGCCACAAACGGTGGGAGATGAAACGATGACCTTCATTGCACGGATCCGAATGCTTCTGCTGGTTCTTTCCGCTGTCTGGCTGCTTGTCCTGCCGGTGCGTGCCCATCCGCTACCGGGCGCACCGGCCCCTGATTTCAAGGCAAGGGATATCGACGGAAAGGAGGTCGATCTCGCTGCTTTGCGCGGGCGTATCGTCATTCTCGAGTGGACCAATCACGAATGCCCCTATACCCGCAAGCATTACGAGACCGGCAACATGCAGCGCCTGCAGCGCGAGATGACCGAAGAGCATGACGCGGTGTGGATCTCGATCGTTTCCTCGGCGCCGGGCCTTCAGGGATACGTCACGCCGGCGCAGGCTCGTCGCCTGACGGCCGAGCGCGGCGCTTATCCGAGCCATGTGATCCTCGACCCCGAGGGGCGGATCGGGCGCCTCTATCACGCCCGCACGACACCCCACATGTTCGTCATCGCGCCTGACGGGACGCTCGCCTATATGGGTGCGATCGACGACCGGCCGACCGCCGATCATGCGGACGTGAAGGGGGCGCACAATTATGTTCGCGAAGCAGTCGCGGCAATCCTGGCGGGTCAGCCGGTACCGCACCCCTCGACCCGCCCCTACGGCTGCACCGTCAAATACGCCGGATCCTGACCGGCGGCGATATTGATCATCGTGTAAAACGCGAAAAATAGAGAAATATCCGCAGTTGCCACAGGCGGTTCCGGACAGCCAAGCCGGCATCCCTCGCTTCCGGCGGCGGGAGATTCCCACATATCGATTCTACGTGTGATGTGCGGCTGCTCTCGCCATTCATTGGCGAAGAAGAATGGGAATTTCCGCTCGCAATTTCGTGCGAAGAATAAAAGCCAGTCTCGAGCGGGGCGTCAGGATGGAAGAAGCGCCAGCCCAAGCGGGCGGCTCTCTTGCGGAACACCATGGTCTTCGTCGGGTGGGGGGATGCAAAAAAGCTGGAGACGGTGGGCCGGCAGGTGATGATCGATACCACGCCCGGGACAGCCTTCATAAGAATAGCCGAATTTCATATTTCGTAATGTAACTATGTGTAAATTTTAGAAAGCACGCAACCGGCTGTTTTGATATGGATATATCGCGCTTGGTTAAATTGGTAAGAAAATATTAATAAAATTGTTTCATTTGTTGTCATCGGGCGCCTCCTTTCAGGAGGCGCGGGATGGCGGGCGAATAACACAAGATGATATCGATGATTCGCGGGTCTTGCGAGAGCAGACGAGACGGACAAGGGGTCGTTCTGATGAAACAGAGAAAGGGTCAAGAACGCCATGTCTCGAAATACGGCTGCCCCGACGGGCCGCGAACGGTTCCTGGCTCATGATGAGATCATCGTCTCGAAGACCGACCTCAAGGGACACATCACCTACGCCAACAAGGTCTTTCTGGATATCGCCGACTATGTGGAAGAGGAGGTTCTGGGGCGCCCCCACAATCTGATCCGGCATCCCGAGATGCCACGGGCGATCTTCCATCTGCTCTGGGAAGAGCTTCAGGCGGGCCGGGAAATCTTCGCCTATGTGAAGAACATGTGCAAGAACGGCGATCATTACTGGGTGTTCGCCCATGTGACGCCGAGCTTCGACGAGCATGGCGCGATCATCGGCTATCATTCGAACCGCCGCGCGCCCGGCCGTCCGGCGATCGAGGAGATGGAGCGGCTCTATGCGCGTCTTCGGCAGGCGGAGGCGTCGGCCCCGCGGCCGAAGGAGCAGCTTGTGCGCGGCCGGGCCGAGCTTGATGCGGCATTGAAGGAAGCCGGCCTCGGCTATGAGCCCTACTGCCTTTCCATCTGGCAGGGGAGGGCCGCGGCATGAACGGGATCCTGAAGAATCTGTTCGCGGCCCGTCCCGACAACGGGAAATCGGCCGAGGCCACAACCGGCCAGCCCGACACAGGCGCGGCCGAGGCGGCCCTTGCCAAGCTGTCGGAAGTGCTGGCGGCTGCGGCCAATGGCGATCTTGAAGCGCGGGTCACCGGCATTGACGAGGCTGTACCGGGCGCAGAAGCGATGCATGCCCTCAACCAGCTTCTCGACATGACGGATGCCTATGTTCGGGAAACCCGGGCCAGCCTCGATGCCGCACAGGAAGGCCGCTTCCACCGCCTGTTCCTGCAGCGCGGCATGCGCGGGGTGTTTGCTCAAGGAGCCGGCATCATCAATGCCTCGATCGCACGCATGCAGCAGGCAGCCGCCGAGGAGCAGGAGCGTGCACGGCGTCAGGCCGAACGCCTGGAGGCGGCCAAGGGTTTCGGCGAGCATCTGGACAGCACGGTCGAGAAGCTGAGCGAGGCGGCAAGCCGTCTCGATGAGCTCGCCCAGGGCCTGCAGTCGCGCATGGAGCGCATGATCGACGAGGGCGAGCAGTCCGCCGCCAATGCCCGTGAGGCGCTAGAGGGTGCCCAGGCTGTTGCCAGTGGCGCGCACGAGCTTGCAAGCTCGATCGAGGAGATCGCCCGTCAGGCCGCCGAGTCGGACCAGGCGGTCCGACAGGTGCGTGAAGACGTCGGCAATGCGGTAAACGCGACGGAGAAGCTG
>RFIU01000106.1 GCA_003695555.1 Alphaproteobacteria bacterium | reverse complement strand
GGTTGGCATTGTAGTCTGGAAGAAAGGTTCTTCATCCGCCTTGCCCCTGCCGCTCGATCGCGTCATCCTGCGTTTGAAATCTGCCTCGCAAGGAGGAACACATGCCGATGAGAGGTCGAATATCGACCGGGCTTGCGATTCTGTTGCTGCCCGTGTTGCTCTGCTGGTTTGCAAGTGCAGCGGTTTCGGCTGGCGGGCAAGAGGGCGGGGGACAGGAACAGGAAGCGGATGTCGCCCGGCTCGAGCGCGCGATCAGCCTCGCGCGGGAGCAGCGTCAGCACCTGGAAGAGCTGGTCGCTGCCGCCCCTTCCGCCGATGACGACAGCAGGGCGCACGCAGAAGGTGACAAGGCGGAAAAGCGCGCCCTGCTCGAGAAGGTCCTGCCACCCGCCGCTTTCACTCGTCGGGTCGAGGCGAGCGGCAATGACGGTGAATTCCTGATCGTTGAACGCTTTGATCCCATACGCCCTCCCGGCCGGCGCTGGCAGACCATTGAACGCCGGCCCGCTGACGAGCCCGAGGGAAAGAATCCCGAACATCACGGCGCCGACGGCACCTTTGCCATGTATGCCTGGATGGTCTCGGCCCTGTCGGCCGACGGCGCCCGGTTTCTGGGGCGTGATGCAGCGGGACGGCCACGCTGGCGACTGGCTCGGGTGCCGTCAGTATTGCTGGGCGAAAAGATGCGCCGCTTCGCCGGCCGCCTGACAGCCGAAGCCGTGGTAGATGGTCCGGATGAAGGGCCTTATCTTGCCGAACTGCGGCTTGCGATCGACAAGCCGTTCCGTGCCCGCGGCATCGCGAAGGTCAAACAGTTCGAGAGCCGCTTTACCTTCGCGCCGCTTGCCGGTCGCGGGGCGATCATGGTGCCGAAGGAGGTCGAGACGCGCATCGAGCTCTCGATCCTGCTGCTCGGCACCGAACGTGGTCATACCCGCATCCTCTATGACGACTATGTGCCGCGCGAAACGGTCTTCGAGGGGACGGGTGATCCGAGGGCCGGGGATGCCGAGAAATGATCTGAGAAAGGTGGGCTTCAGACGCGCCTGACGACACCTTTTGCCCGTCGCTCGATCATCTCATGGAAGGGCGAGGCGTCGAAAGGCCGTGCGGGTTCCACCCGCTGATGCGCCTTGCCGTGAGAGAAGGTGCGCACGGCCTTCGCCCCTCGTGCGGTGGGTTTCGCCGGTGACGCCGGCAGATTCAGGAAACGAAGGATTTCCTTTTTCACATGATCGGGGTTGGCGACGAAATCCTCGAAGAGGATCTCCATGCAGCGCCCGCCGAGCATTTCCTGCCACCTTTCAGCCATGCGCTGGTAAAGGCCGGCGAAATGTTCGATGTGTTCGATCCGGCTGCTGTAGAAATAGCCTTCACTGAAGGGGTGGCGAAAAAGAGAGAAATAGTGGTCCTGCCATGACCTTCGCTCCACAAAAAGGAAACGCGCTTCCGGCAGGATGGCGGCGGCAATGCCCACCGCATGGATGTTGGCGGGCATCTTGTCCGTCCACCCGATCGTCCCGCGGGCACGCTCGGGCAGCATCTCGAAATAGTGTCGGCGCAGTTCCTGCAGCGCCTTGGCGTCGCGCAACGGGAAACGCCCTTCCTGCGCGTGGCGGACCATCACCTCTTCGTAGATACGGCCGAGTTCGGGGCGTTCGCCCAAGGGAACGAGGCGCCCGTCAGCGGCGAGTGTCTGCTCCAGCACACTGGTGCCCGAACGCGGCATGCCGATAATGAAGACGGGCCGACCGTCTTCCGATGACGGATCGTCGCAGGCGGCATACTTGGTCGCGTCGAGCGCGGAAACGGGTTCCTCGAACAGCTGCATCAGCTGACGGATCGAGTGTTCCTCGTGCGCCGGATCATAGGCGCGGCCAAGGTGCCGGAAATGATCCTCCATCGTTGCATTGGCGCGCTCCAGCATCGCCCATGATGGCATCCATGCCGACTCGCGCAGCAGGCATTCCGCATGACCGAAGAGCAGGTGCGCCCGGACATTGGCGGGCAGATCGTCGCGTTCGGCAAGCCGCAGGGCTTCACGCGCTTCCCGGCTGTCGCTGGCGAGATCGCCGTGGCGCAGAAGCTGGGCGAGCGCCAGCGGCTCCGGAGCATCCCCTTCGAGCGCCCGGCGGAACCAGGCAAGGGCGTCCGTACGCCGGTCGAGAAAGAGGGCAATCCGGCCGAGAGACAGTGCCGCCGCCGGCCGGGTCGCGGGGTCGTCGAGCGCCCGGCGGAGTTGGTCTTCGGCCTCCTCCATCCGATCGTCGGCGAGCAGCAGTCGTCCATGGACCAGTCGCAGTGCCGGATCATCGGGGGCGAGCGCGACCATCTCTTCGCCGGCAGCGATGGCGCCGGCGAGGTCATGGCGGGTGAACCGGAACTGCGCGAGCTGACGCCAGAGCGCTGGGCGGCGGGCAAGTCGGCAGGCCTGGGTCATGGCGGAATCCGCCTCGCGCACGAGCTTGGCGGCCAGACAGGCGTTGGCGTGCGCGATCCAGCGGGCGGGGTCGCGGATATCATCACGCACCAGCCGAAGGTGCTCGGCGCGCAGCTTTTCGACTGGTGAGGATGGCCTGGCCATCAGTCCGCCCCTTGCCCGTCGCTTTTCCGTTCGAGGATAGCGGGCTGTTGCAGGAGAGCTTTCTAGTCCTACTC
>RFIU01000105.1 GCA_003695555.1 Alphaproteobacteria bacterium | reverse complement strand
CGGCAATTCGGTGCAGATCCGCCGCACCGCCACCGGCGAACTTGTCGAGCGAGAGGACGAGCATCTTCACCCGCTCATCGCTGGCGGCGTGTTCGATCACCCGCAAGAGATTGCGCAGCAGCACCGTTTTCGGGATCTCGGACCCGCGCAGCAGGGCGGCGGGGTCGGGCGGTACGGGCCGCTCACGCAGACTCCCTTCGAGGTCAAGGACCAGAGCGGCGCCGTCCGGTACGTGCGGCGCCGGCTTCTTCGCCAGTGCGCCGGCGATCAGGATGAAGATCAGCACCAGCAGAACGGCAGCCGCCAGATTGTTGAAGACCCGAATGGTCCCCCAGACATAGCGCAGCACGGCCTTCATGATATCGTCTCCCTCGCTGTAGAGGTGTCCGCCTCTTGATTTCCGATGGTTCTGGCTTCCGGCCGAGGCTCGTGGCCGGCCAGTCGCAGCATTTCGTCACGATAGCAGAATTTGACGCGTGGCCGGATGCCGGCACCGCGTTCGAGCTCCACCTTCTCGATCTTCTTCCAATCCCGGAACCGCACGATCCGGACGTGTCGTTCACACAAAAGGCGGTCGAGTCCGGTCCGCCCCGGCCGCCCGGCCGGTTCCACCTCGCGCAGCAGGCGCTCGGCAACCTCGGCGCCGTCCGGCTTGTTGGTGCCGATGGTGCCGGTCGGTCCCCGGCGCGCCCAGCCGGCAACGTAAAGGCGTTCGCGAATTCGCCCACCCTCGTTTCGAAAGCAGCCTCGGCGTTCGTCATAGGGCAGGCCGGGGATGGGATTGGAACGATAGCCGATGCAGGGCACCACAAGGCCGCATTCGATCTCGAAGAACTCGCCGGTGCCGACGGCGCGACCTTCCTCGTCAAGACGCGTGCGCTCAAGGCGCAGCTTTTCGGCCCTGTCTTTGCCCAGGACCGCGACGGGGCGGGCATAAAAGACGATGTGCAGACGCACCGGCTTGTCCTCCGGCCGGTTCTCGGCGTAGCGCCGGAGCAGTTCCATCACCTTGCGACGGCCCGGTTCTAGATCCGCATCGCTTTCCGGCGGCGGCAACTGCGCCGGATCGACGAGCGGTACGCAGCGTTCGAGCTTGCCAAGTTCGCCGAGCTCCTTCGGCGTGAACTTCGCTTCCCGCGGACCGCGGCGGCCGAACATCCACAGATCACGCAAGGGGGCATGGGCGATCCGTTCCTCGGCTTGCGGTGCGATGTCCGAATGCGCCATCTCGTCAGGAGTCTTGGCCAGCACCCGCACGACATCCACCGCGACATTGCCATTGCCGATCACCGCGGCCGAGTGAATGCCGAGATCGATGTCGAGATCGACGAAATCGGGATGGCTGTTGTACCAGCCGACGAAGGCGGCCGAGCCGACCACCCCTTTGAGATCTGCGCCCGGCACCGTGAAGGGGCGGTCGCGTCCTGCTCCGCAGCAGATGACTACCGCATCATAGAGCATCATCAGTTCATCAAGTGTGACATCTCGCCCGAGCTCGACATTGCCGACGAAATGGACATTTTCCTTCAGAGCCGTCTTCTCGTATCGGCGCGCCACCGCCTTGATCGACTGGTGGTCGGGGGCGACCCCGAAACGGATCAGGCCATAAGGAGTCGGCAAGCGGTCGAGCATGTCGATTTCGACCGGTCTGCCGCTGGTGCTCAGGCTTTCCGCCGTATAATACCCCGCCGGTCCGGCACCGACGATCGCGACTTTGAGCGTTTCGTCATCTGCGTCTTCGGCCATCCTCCCCCTCATCCTGCTGAACGCGGTGTGCCGGGCGCCATTCGGTCCGCTTGGCGCATGGCCATGCTTCCCGACATCCCTGCTGACCGCAGAGAGCTTGCCACGATCCCCGCTTGAATGCGAGAGGGAATTCTGGTCGGCAATGAACGGGAAGGGGGCGCACAAGCCCTCGCGAGACCGATGGCGGAATCGGTGCGAAAAGCCGCAACGGCGGCCCCCTTGCACGTCGTGCATGTCCTGATGTCGCTGGATATCGGGGGCATGGAACATGGCGTGCTGAATCTGCTGGAGCGCCTCGACCGGACGCAGTTCCGGCAGACGCTGGTCTGCCTTGCCGATGTTCATCCGCGGATCGCCCCGCGGCTGGAAAAGGCCGGTGTTGCCTGGCATGCCCTGCACAAGGACCCCTGGAAGCGCGATCCGGCGGTTCTCGTCCGCCTCTGGAAGCTGTTGCGTCAGCTGCGCCCGGATATCGTTCACAGTCGGAACTATCCGACCATCGAGGTGCCGATCGTCGCCCGCCTCGCCTGCCGGACGCGAACCCTACATGGCGAGCATGGACGGCGCTTCGACGAGATCGGCGGCCTGGCGCGTCGGGCACGCTTCTGGCGTCGCCTCGCGCGCCGCTTCACCGATCATCATGTCGCGCTCGGCGATCATCTTCGGCGTTCATTGATCACAGAGGTGGGCGTCGATCCGCGCCGCATCACGGTTCTCTACAATGGCGTGAACTGTCGCCGCTTTCGTCCCGCCCACGACAAGGAAGAACGCAGCGCCGCGCGTCTGGCGCTGCTGCGTGCCGCCGGCATCGGCGAAGAGGCAGCCCGCCGCATCGCTTCGCAACGGCTGCTCATCGGCAGCAGCGGACGCCTAGATCCGGTAAAGAACTATCGCGGTCTTCTTGCCGCCGTCGCACTGCTGCCTGCCGAATGGCGTTCGCGCCTGCAGCTCGTGCTGATCGGCGACGGACCCGAACGCCCGCTGATCGAACGCGATGCCCACGACCTCGGTCTTGCCGGAAAAGTGGCGCTGACCGGCTTCGTCGCCGATCCCGCCCCTCTTTATCGTGGCCTCGATCTCTTTCTTCTGCCCTCGCTGTTCGAGGGTCTTTCGAACAGCCTTCTGGAAGCGATGGCGAGCGGGGTGGCGATCGTTGCCAGCGAAGTTGGAGGGACGCCCGAGCTCGTCAGTCCGGGCGTATCGGCCGAGCTCGTCCCGGCCGGTGATGCTCCGTCCCTGGCGGCGGCCATCGCAGACCTGCTGGGCGATCCCGCTCGCCGGGCGATGCTCGCCGGACATGCCCGCCGAGAGGCCGAGCGACGCTTTTCGCTCGAGGCAATGTGTGCGGGGTATGCCGCGCTCTATCAGCGGCTGGCGGAAGGATCTCTTGCCGATCGGGGTGGCTTCGCGCCATCCGCCGGCGGCTCCTGAAGAAATCTTTTGGCAACCACCTTGACATGCGAAATCCCCGACGTACCTAAGGGGGCGTTGGCTGGCACTCTCAAGCCGAGAGTGCCAGCGACCGCAGATCCCGTGTCGGGAAACGCTAACGAGAAACATCCAGGAAGAGGAGGGCAGGACATGGCATTCCGTCCGCTGCATGATCGGGTACTGGTACGCCGCATTGAGGTCGAGGAGAAGACGAAGGGCGGCATCATCATTCCGGAT
>RFIU01000104.1 GCA_003695555.1 Alphaproteobacteria bacterium | reverse complement strand
GATCATGATGACGGTGAGCGTCATCATCGCCGGCCTGCTGCCGATCATGCTGGGATCGGGAACGGGTTCGGAGGTGATGCGCCGCATCGCGGCCCCCATGGTCGGCGGCATGGCGAGCGCGACGCTGTTGACCCTGCTCGTCATTCCGGCCGTCTTTCTCCTGTGGCAACGCCGGCATCTTTCCTGACCGTTATCAGGCGCCCTTCCCACCACAGGAAGAGAGAGGAAGAGAGGAAGAGAGGAAGAGAGGAAGAGAGAGGAAAACAGAAAATGATCGAAATCATTCCCAACTGGCATCCCGTTCTGGTGCATTTCACGATCGCGCTGGTAACCATGGCGGCGATCTTTCATCTGATTGCGAAGATTCTTAACAGTGAAGATCCGCGCGCCGAAGGGACAATCGCAGGCCGCTGGGCGCTGATTGCCGGCGCGCTGGTTACGATCGCAACGGTGGCAGCCGGATTTTATGCCTACAACACCGTCGCGCATGACGAGCCTGCGCATCTCGCGATGACCGATCATCGCAACTGGGCGGTTCCCACCGCATTGGCCGTCCTGCTGCTCGCCGTCTGGTCCTGGATTGACAGCCGACGGAACCGCGCCCCGTCATGGATCTTCATCATCGCCCTGATCGTCGTGGCCGGTTCACTCTCGGTCGTCGGCTACAAGGGTGCCGAGCTCGTCTATCGCCACGGGCTGGGCGTCATGCGCCTGCCGGCCGCGGAGGGTGAAGGCCATCACCACCACCATCACCATGGCACTGCCGACACGGCCGATCATGATCACGACCATGACGCCATGGATGCCGACCATGATCATGACCATGACGGGACGGGCACGACCGGCAGCGGCGGCGCGGAACACGCGGCCGATCACGACGACTGAGCGCCTTGCGGCCGAGACGCGGGCATCCGAACCGTCGTCTCTTCAGCCTCCGCCTTGCGACAGGCCGGCCGTCGACATGTCGATGGCACCGATGTGGAAGTGGAACCAGTAGAGGATGTGGCTGACCGTCCTGCCATCTCGGCTGAGCGGCAGCGCCAGCACGTCGTAATGGCGATGATGACGGTCGGACCAGGTCACCTTCTGGTCGGTGACGAAGAAGGGCCGTGCATGGCGGGTCATCCATTCGCCGCGACGACGCGCCTCCGGGAAATCCATCGGCCGGCCGGTCACGTCCCGGCCGGAAAGATCCGCGGCATCGCCGCCGAAGACGCGGACCAGAAAACGCGGCTCGCTTTCCCGCACCTCGACGAGTGCGATTTCGGTCAGACAGAAGCGCAGATCGTGGATGCCGATATCGCTTCGCAGCGGCATGGAACGATGCCCGCGCTTGTCCTGCCATAATCGGAACAGGCGACGTGCCTTCTGATGGGGCAGGTCTTCTGCCCTGAAATCCACAAGGGCCGGCGTGCCGCCGATCGAAACTTGCCGCATCCTCGCTCTCGTCATTCTATCCGCCCTCTTGGCGGGGCGGCGAATTCTAGCATGAGTCGAATGGAAAAGCCATCAATCGGAATAGATGCATTCCCGGATGCCGCAGGATGGCATGCCTTCCTTCTCTCCTTGCCCCGCCGGCATGGCCTTTTCAGGAACGGAAAGAATGGAGCAGGACTGCCGGCAGCACGGCCGAGGCCTGCACCGGCGAAACACCCGCAACGCCGGAATGGGCTGGTGGGCGGTGAGGGATTCGAACCCCCGGCCCCCTCGGTGTAAACGAGGTGCTCTACCATCTGAGCTAACCGCCCGGTCCGGGATGCAAATGTCTGCTGCCCGGGGATCCCCCGGGAAGGGGGCAAAGGCATCACCCGACAGCAGGACATCCATCACGGCGCCAGAGCTCAAGCCTATAGAAAAACGACCGTCCCCTGACAAGAAGGGACGGTCGCATATCTGTTCCACCCGGATGGTCGGCTGGCTGGAGAACGAAGGAAATGGCACCATTCGCCGAAACGTCCGAAGCCTTGTCCGGGCGGGCGCAAACCAACGACAGGGCCATCACCGTCCTCGATCATGAGAGGTGGACAACGGCCGACTGTCGTGAATGTCAGCCGTTGACGGCGTCCTTCAGCGCCTTGCCGGCCTTGAACTTGGGCTGCTTGGACGCCGGAATCTGGATGGTTTCGCCGGTACGCGGATTGCGGCCGGTGGTGGCGGCGCGCTGTGCGACCGAGAAGGTTCCGAAACCGACGAGACGAACCTCGTCACCGCCCTTGAGGGCATCGGCGATGCCGGCGAGAACCGCATCGACGGCCTTCGTGGCATCGGCTTTCGAGAGTCCGGTGGATTCAGCGACTTTCGAGATCAGATCGTTCTTATTCAAGGTCAAACCCCCTCGTGGCTGTTGTGGGTTTCCTCCAAGGATTGCGAGCGGAGTGTAGTCACGCTTGTTCGCGGCTGTCAAAAGGAAACCGCCGCGGCCTGCGGGTTTTCCACAGATTTCTCAGCTCTCCTGTAGCCCGGGGCGTCTCATGCCTTCTAGAAGGAAGTCCTGCGAGCAGCTTGCCCGGCCGTGCGCCGGGCAACCCGTCCCGGATCGATGAGCAGACCAGTCGTGACTGCTGCTCGCGCCCGGAAACTGCCAGCAGATCGGAAAAGACCGACGGATCGGTTGGTTGGATCGACGGATCGGTTGGCTGGATCGACGAAGGGGGCCGCTTGCGTCGCTCGCAGGCGGCCCCCTTCTCGTCATGGCTTCATCCCGACCGACCCGGCGGTCCCGAAAGCCGCTCGCGACCGGGCGATCAGTGGGTGACGGTGATCCCGGCCTGGCTTTCCGCCTCCTTCTTGCGGGCGGCACGCTCGGCCTCTTCCTCTTCCGACCATTCCAGCGGCACCAGCGGACGGGTGAGCGCATAGCGCAGAACCTCGTCCACGGTTTCGACCGGAATGATCTCAAGGCCGCGCTTCACCTTCTCCGGAATCTCCGCCAGATCCTTCTCGTTCTCCTTCGGGATCAGGACGGTCTTGACCCCGGCGCGCAGCGCCGCGAGCAGCTTTTCCTTCAGGCCGCCGATCGGCAGGACACGACCCCGCAGGGTCACTTCGCCGGTCATCGCGATGTCGCAGCGCACCGGAATGCCGGTCAGCGCCGAGACGATCGAGGTGACCATGGCGACACCCGCCGATGGTCCATCCTTCGGGATCGCACCTTCGGGAACATGAATGTGGATATCCCGAATCTCGAAGAGCTTCGGGTCGATACCGTAGGGAATCGCCCGCGACAGCACGAAGGAGCGCGCCGCCTCGATCGATTCCTTCATTACCTCGCCGAGCTTGCCGGTGGCACGCACGCGG
This sequence comes from Alphaproteobacteria bacterium, assembly GCA_003695555.1. Classification (GTDB taxonomy): domain Bacteria; phylum Pseudomonadota; class Alphaproteobacteria; order Sphingomonadales; family Rhodothalassiaceae; genus J084. The sequence goes on along the minus strand of RFIU01000104.1, from coordinate 18,345 downwards.
CCCTTGCCGGGGGTGACCACCGCCTCGATGGTGAGAATCTCGCCACCGACCTCGGTCCAGGCAAGGCCGGTGGTGACCCCGACCTCGTCCCTCTCTTCGGCACGCCCGAAGCGATAGCGGCGGACTCCGGCATATTTGCCGAGATTGCGGCGGGTGACATGCACCGCAGTTGCCTTACCCTCGGCGATCTCGCGAACGGCGCGCCGCTGCAGGCGGGCCAGCATCCGTTCCAGATTCCGCACCCCCGCCTCACGCGTGTAGTAGCGGATGAGGTCGCGCAGCGCGCCATCCGAAATGCTCCATTCGCCTTCCTTCAGGCCATGCGCCTTCATCAGCTTCGGAATCAGGTGACGCTTGGCGATCTCGACCTTTTCGTCCTCGGTATAGCCGGCAAGCTGGATGATCTCCATCCGGTCGCGCAGCGGCGGCGGCATGTCGAGCGTGTTCGCCGTCGTCACGAACATGACGTCGGAAAGATCGAAATCGACCTCCAGATAATGATCCTGGAAGCGGGCGTTCTGCTCGGGATCAAGGACCTCGAGCAGCGCGGATGCCGGATCGCCCCGGAAGTCCTGACCGAGCTTGTCGATCTCGTCGAGCAGGAAGAGCGGGTTCATCGACCCCGCCTTCTTCATCGACTGGATGATCTTGCCCGGCAGGGCACCGACATAGGTGCGCCGATGGCCGCGGATCTCGGCCTCGTCACGCACGCCGCCGAGCGAGAAGCGCACGAAGTTGCGACCTGTCGCCTTGGCGATCGAACGGCCGAGCGAGGTCTTGCCGACACCCGGCGGGCCGACGAGGCACAGGATCGGCCCCTTCACCTTGCCGGCGCGCGCCTGCACCGCGAGATATTCCAGGATCCGCTCCTTGACCTTCTCCAGCCCGTAGTGATCGGCGTCGAGGATCTCCTTCGCCTTCTTCAGGTCGATCTTGGCTCGGGTCCGCTTGCCCCAGGGCAGCGACAGCAGCCAGTCGAGATAATTGCGGACCACCGTGGCTTCCGCCGACATCGGGCTCATCGCCTTGAGCTTCTTCAGCTCGGCGAGCGCCTTTTCGCGCGCCTCCTTCGACAGCCTGGTCTTCTTGATTCGCTTTTCGAGTTCTGCGAGCTCCTCGCGCCCCTCGTCCGATTCGCCGAGCTCCTTCTGGATCGCCTTCAGCTGTTCGTTCAGATAGTATTCGCGCTGGGTCTTCTCCATCTGACGCTTGACGCGTCCGCGAATGCGCTTTTCGACCTGAAGCACGCTGATTTCGCCCTCCATGAAGGCGAAAACCTTTTCCAGCCGCTCAACGATGTCGGTCGTCTCGAGCAGATCCTGCTTGTCCGAAATCTTGAGCGCCAGATGCGAGGCGACGGTATCGGCGAGCTTGGAGGCATCTTCGATCTGACTGACCGAAACCAGCACTTCGGCCGGGATCTTCTTGTTCAGCTTAACGTACTGTTCGAACTGCGAGACGACCGAGCGCATCAGCGCCGTCATCTCGGCCTCATCGCGCACGGTCTCCTCGACCGGCTCGGCGACGGCCTCGAAATATTCCTCGCGATCGGTAAAGCTGCGGATGCGCCGACGCTCGCGACCTTCCACCAGCACCTTCACCGTGCCGTCGGGAAGCCGCAGAAGCTGCAGCACGTGCGCCAGTGTCCCGACCCGATAGAGGCCATCCGCCTCGGGCTCCTCGTCGGCCGAATCCTTCTGGGTGACCAGCAGGATGGGACGGTCGTCCTTTACCACCGCCTCAAGCGCCTGAATGCTCTTTTCCCGCCCGACGAACAGCGGCACGACCATGTGTGGGAACACCACGATGTCGCGCAATGGCAGAATGGGAATGACTTGCTGTTCCATGGTTGTTCTTCTCTTTCACCTTCCTTGCATGGACATGGAGCCCGGCCCGCTTGTCCACGAAACCGTCGCCGTCCTATCCGCGGGCGCGACACCCGAAAGACCAATCACTTCTGGTCCCCTCGAGCGTCCGGTCAACCCGCAGCCGATTTCGGCTCTTGTCTCGAAGATGGTAGGGAATATCCCCGATTTCAAGGGGTTGCCAAGCCTGCCGCAGGGGCCTTTGCCCCTGTTTCGTCCCATCCACGAGCGCCGATCAGGCCGGCTTGCCGGCCTCGTCCCGGGCGCGATCGGTGTAGATGAACAGCGGGCGCGCGCCGTTATCCACCGTCTCGGCATTGACCACCACTTCCTCGACCCCTTCGAAGGAAGGCAGCTCGAACATTGTGTCGAGCAGGATATCCTCCATGATCGAGCGCAGACCGCGTGCGCCGGTCTTGCGGGCGATGGCCTTGCGGGCGATGGCGCGCTTGGCGTCCTCGGTGAAGGTCAGCTTGACGTTCTCCATTTCGAAGAGACGCTGATACTGCTTGAGGAGTGCATTCTTCGGCTCGGAGAGAATCTTGACGAGCGCGTCTTCGTCGAGATCCTCGAGCGTCGCGATCACCGGCAGCCGTCCGACGAATTCCGGGATCAGACCGAATTTGAGCAGGTCCTCCGGCTCGACCTCGGCCAGCAGCTCGCCGGTCTTGCGCTCATCGGGAGCGGTGACCTTGGCGCCGAAACCCATCGCCTTGCCCTGCAGGCGGTTGGAGACGATCCGGTCGAGCCCGGCGAAGGCGCCGCCGCAGATGAACAGGATATTGGTGGTATCGACCTGCAGGAATTCCTGCTGCGGATGCTTGCGCCCTCCCTGCGGGGGAACGCTGGCGACGGTGCCTTCCATGATCTTGAGTAGCGCCTGCTGCACCCCTTCGCCCGAGACGTCGCGGGTGATCGAGGGATTGTCCGACTTGCGGCTGATCTTGTCCACCTCGTCGATATAGACGATGCCGCGCTGGGCGCGCTCGACATTGTAGTCGGCCGCTTGAAGCAGTTTCAGGATGATGTTCTCGACATCCTCGCCGACATAGCCGGCCTCCGTCAGGGTGGTTGCGTCGGCCATGGTGAAAGGAACGTCGAGGATGCGCGCCAGCGTCTGGGCGAGCAGCGTCTTGCCGCAGCCGGTCGGGCCGACCAGCAGGATGTTCGACTTCTGGAGTTCGACCTCACCGCTGCGTCCCTGGTGCTGAAGCCGCTTGTAGTGATTGTGAACCGCCACCGAGAGAACCTTCTTGGCGCGGTCCTGACCGATCACATAGTCGTTCAGCACATCGAGGATCTGTTGCGGGGTCGGCACGCCGTCACCGGATTTCGCGATGCCCGACTTGTTTTCCTCGCGGATGATGTCGGTGCACAGTTCGACGCACTCATCGCAGATGAATACCGTCGGACCCGCGATGAGCTTGCGCACTTCGTGCTGGCTCTTGCCGCAGAAGGAGCAATAAAGTGTGTTTTTCGAATCGCCGCCGCTCATTTTCGTCATCGGGCCCTGCTTTCGGATCCTCGTTTCGTCGTTTGCCATCGTAAGGCCAGCCGACCGCCCGCCGCAACAGCTTTGTCAGGCCATGCCGCCTGAAAGAGATGGCATCGCCCCAGTATGCATTTCAAGTCTTAGGCAGCGATTAACGCGCCGAAAGCCATATGCCAGAGGCGAGAAAGGCAGCGACGGGGCGCCGATCAGCCCTGCGGTTCCTCTTCCTCATCGCCGGGCCGCTTGTCGAGCACCTTGTCGACGAGGCCCCATTCGCAGGCCTCTTCGGCGCTCATCCAGCGGTCGCGATCGAGGGCGCTTTCGACCTCTTCGAGCGGCTGGCCGGTATGCTTCACATAGATCAGGTTCAGCCGCTCCTTCAGCTTGAGAATTTCGCGGGCCTGAATTTCGATATCCGTCGCCTGCCCCCTGAACCCCCCGGACGGCTGATGGACCATCACTCGGGCATTGGGCAGAATATAGCGCATTCCCGCACTGCCCGCCGCCAGCAGCAGCGAACCCATCGATGCCGCCTGGCCGATGCACAGGGTCGCGATGTTCGGCTTGATGTACTGCATGGTGTCATAGATCGCGAGCCCCGCCGTCACCACCCCGCCCGGCGAATTGATGTAGAAGGAGATGTCCTTCTTCGGGTTCTCGGCTTCCAGGAAGAGAAGCTGGGCGACGATCAGGCTGGCGACATTGTCGTCCACCGGCCCGGTCAGAAAGATGATCCGCTCCTTGAGAAGGCGTGAATAGATATCATAGGCCCGCTCGCCGCGTGCGGTCTGCTCGACCACCATCGGGACGAGCTGGGCGGTGACCTGTTCGAGAATGTCGCTCATCGTCTTCCTCTCAATGTCGTCCCTGGATCCTCTCGAACAGAGCCCCGAACGAAGCGCGGGGTCAAGCGTCAGCTGTCGAGGCGGAATGCGAGATTACCCTATTCGCCCTTGGCGGCCGACTTCTTGGCCGTGGACTTCTTGGCCGTGGACTTCTTGGCGGAAGCCTTCTTCGTAGCCGCCTTCTGTTCGGTTCCCGACTTCTTGGCGGCCGTCTTCTTGGCGGGCGCAGTCTTCTTTTCCGCCCCCTCTTCGACACCTCCCGCAGCCTTCTTCGCCGGGGCCTTCTTCTTCGCCGAAGCCTTCTTCTGCTTGGCGGCCGAAGCCTTCGCAGCCGACGGCTTGGCCTTCTTTCCGGTCTTCACCGACTTCTTCGCCTCGGCCCCGCCTTCAGCGGCAGCCTCGCCTTCGGTCACGATGCGGCGCAGTTCGGCCAGCGGGACGGTGCGTTCCTCCACCTCGGCGAGCTCGAGGATGTAATCGACCACCTTATCCTCATAGATCGGCGCGCGGAGCTGCGCCATGGCCTGCGGATTCTTGGTAAAATATTCGAAGACCTGCTGTTCCTGACCGGGGAACCGCCGTGCCTCTTCAGCGACCTTGCGCATCAGCTCGTCGCGGGAAATCTCGATATTGTTGGCAAGGCCGAGTTCCGAAAGCAGCAGGCCGAGGCGCACCCGGCGTTCGGCAATCGCGAGGAATTCGGCGCGCTCGCCCTCGTCGTCCGGCTCTTCCTTCTCGCGCAGCTCCTCCGCGTCGCCCTCACCGCTTGCCACCAGGTCGCGCTTGATCTGTTCCCAGATGTCCCGGTACTCGAGCCTGACCATCCCTTCCGGAACGGGAAAGTCGTACATTTCCGACAGCCTGTCGAGCAGCGCCCGCTTGACCTGCTGGCGGGACAGCTCCTTTGCCTCCTGCTCAAGCTGTTCGGTAATCGCCCGCTTCAGCGCCTCGAGATTCTCCATTCCGAATTGGCGCGCCAGCTCATCGTCGAGAACCGCTTCCGTCGGCTTCTTCACTTCCTTCACATTGACCGTGAATTCGGCCTCGCGGCCGGCCAGCTCCTTGACCCGGTAATCTTCCGGGAAGGTCACCTTGACGATACGCTCCTCACCCGCCTTCGCACCAACGAGCTGATCCTCGAAACCGGGAATATAGCCGGCGGCACCCAGTTCCAGCTCGGCGTTCTCCGCCTTGCCGCCTTCGAACTCCTCGCCATCGACGCGACCGACGAAATCGACGACGACGACGTCACCGGTCTTGGCCTTGTAGTTCTTCGCCGCGGGCTCGAATCGGCGTGCCTGGGCGGCGAGCCGTTCGAGCGCCGCCTCGACCTCATCATCGGTGACGGTGCCGACGACGCGTTCCAGCTTGGGCGCCTTGAAGCCCCGGACATCGATTTCGGGCAGCACCTCGGCCTTGATCGTATAGCGGATCCCCTGTTCGCGTTCAGCCGTCTCGACCTCGATCTCGGGCTGCATTGCCGGACGCAGCTTGCGCTCACGGAACAAACGGTCGGTATGCTCCTTGATCGCCTCTTCTGCCACCTCGCCGAACACCGCCTCGCCATAAAGCTTTTCGAGCAGGCTGAGCGGCGCCTTGCCGGGGCGGAATCCCTTCAGCCGGACCTTGTCGCGCAGATCCATCAGGGCAATCTCGATGCGCCGGGCGATTTCCTGGGGGTCGATGGCGACGGCGAATTCACGCTTCAGGCCGTCGGCTTTCACTTCCTCGATCTCGGTGCCCATGTTCTTCGGTCTCTTCTGCTCTTGCTCTTCGCCGCCGTTTTCGCCGGCCATCATCCTCAAGAAGGTGCGTCCATCCCCCGCCACAGCATATGCGGCGCAGCGGCCGCTGGTGCGGGCGGAGGGACTTGAACCCCCATGTCCGTAAAGGACACCAGAACCTAAATCTGGCGCGTCTACCAGTTCCGCCACGCCCGCACGGGGCGCAAGGGCCACCTTCGGTGCGTGTGCCCTTTAGCCGCATTCGCCCCGTTCAAGCAAGCGCCTTTCACGCCCCGCTCGTCGCCTCTTGCGGCTCGCCCAGCACCGCAGGCAATGCCTTGATCAGGTCCGTGGCCACCATGCCGCGGCCGAAGCGCGATGCCGCGCTCTTGAGCAGCCACTGGCCGGCGGCCGCCGCCGGCAGGAGCGGCATGCCCTGCGCCAGGAGGCCGAGAATGATGCCGGCCAGCACGTCGCCGGCACCGGCGGTTGCCAGATGCGGGACGTCCGCTTTGTCGATGACGATGCCGCCCGAGGGATCGGCCACCACCGTATCCGGTCCCTTGAGCAGGACGGTCGCACCCGACCGCTCGGCCGCACGAAGGGTGCGTTCGGCCTTGTCGGGGATCTTGGCGAGATCCGGGAACAGACGCGCGAATTCCCCCATGTGCGGAGTCAGAACGACACCACCGTGAAGCTGCGTGAACAGTTCGGCGGGATCTTCGGCAAAGGCGCTGAGCGCATCGGCATCGAGGACGAGGGGACGGGCGAGCGCCAGCAGATCGGCGACGATCCGACGCGTCCATTCATCTCGCCCGGCGCCGGGGCCGAAGGCGATCGCGTTGCGCCGCGGGTCGGTCAGCCATTCGGCCAGCTCGTCGGGAGACGCGAAGGGCTGGACCATCACGGCCTCAAGGGCCCCGGCCTCGACCGCCCAGCCCTCCCGGGGGATCGCCAGGGTCACCAGGCCGGCGCCGGTGCGCAGGGCGGCGCGCGCGCTCATCCGGGCGGCGCCCAGCATCGGCGGTCGTCCGCCGACAACCACCGCAGAGCCGCGCCGGTACTTGTTGCCCGCAGGATCGAGCGGCGGCCAGAATGTGCGCCACCAGTCGGGATGATTCTCGATCGCGCGCGCGCCCGACCGCACGATCGCCTCGTCAGAAATACCGATGTCAACGACCCGAACCTCGCCGCAATACAGACGCCCGGGCATCAGCAGATGGCCGCGCTTGGCCCGCGCGAAGGTGACCGTCAGATCGGCGCGCACCGCCATGCCCGCCACCTGTCCGTCGTCACCCGATACGCCGCTCGGAATGTCGATGGCCAGACGAGGGGCGGGAATGGCATTCATCGCCTCGACCAGACGCGCCGCCTCACCGTCGATGGGACGCGACAGGCCGGCGCCGAACAACCCGTCCACCACAAGATCGACACGCGGCATGCCGGCGCCTCGAGCAAGGGCGAAGACGTCGGCCGCGGGCTCGACGGCGATATCCGCCTCGCCCAGCCGTGCCAGCATCCGCGCGGCATCCCCGCGCAGCCGTTCCGGCGCACCGAAGAGAGCGAGCCGTACCCGGCAGCCAAAGTGCTTCAACCAGCGCGCCGCGACATGGGCATCCCCGCCATTGTTGCCGGGCCCCGCGACAAGAAGAACGTCTAGTGGGCGAAACCGAAGCCAAGCTTCCTCGGCCACCCGCCGACCGGCGTTTTCCATCAGCGTCAGGCCATCGACACCGCCGGCCATCGCCGCCCGGTCGGCCGCCGCCGCCTCGGCATTGGTCAGCAGAATATGCGGGTCGTCCGCATGCCAGAACATCCAGGGTCCCCTTGCAGCGATCGCCGAAGAGCGACAGGCTAGCAGGGATCCGGATGCCGACAAAAGGTGCTTCGTGCGCAGGATTCGATGCGCGGAACATCTTTCGGGAACAAAGACTGAGGGGAAAGGAGAATGGGGCGAGCGATGGGACTTGAACCCACAGCCTCCGGGACCACAACCCGGCGCTCTAACCAGTTGAGCTACGCCCGCCACAGAAGACCGCGTTCGGCAAGCCGGCCGCAAGGATCAACCGCACCCGACCGCCTTTCCGCCATCATCACCGAAAGCGGTGGATCGCCAAGGGCGCGCCCTCATATCGCAGCCGCCCCGCGACCGTCAAGCGGCTTGCGCTCCGTCATTCCGGCCGTGGACGTCGAAAAGCGGACGGCGCAATGCCCGATGCCCTGCCGACTTTCGTCTCTGACTGCCCGATTCCTGGGCAGATTGATCATCAGACCGGCAGGAGCTGCCGCAGGCGGGAAGAAAGATGGCACCAGACTGGCGTGTCGAACAGTAAAGCATGTCAGGAGGTGCGCCATTTTCTCGACGAATCCCCCCACTCTGGCACGCTTCCTGCTGTCCTTCCCGACACAGGTCGATTATCCTTTCGACCGGACAGCACGGATACTGGGATCGATGCGCTCATGAAGAAGATCGAGGCGATCATCAAGCCGTTCAAGCTGGACGATGTGAAAGAGGCGCTGCACGAGGTCGGCATCGCCGGCATCACGGTTCTGGAGGCAAAGGGCTTCGGCCGCCAGAAGGGGCATACCGAGCTTTATCGCGGGGCCGAATATGTCGTTGATTTCGTCCCCAAGGTGAAGATCGAGGTGGTGGTGCCCGACGCCAAGCTGGAAGCGGCTGTGGAAGCGATCCTGAATGCCGCGCGCACAGGCCGGATCGGCGACGGCAAGATATTCGTCACCCCGGTCGAGGAGGCGATTCGCATCCGCACCGGAGAACGCGGCGACGAGGCGGTCTGAGGCACCCTCCCGTCTGTGGGCGGAACACGCGCCGCGCGCTGTGTGCGCATCCATGAACAGCAACGGTCGGACCAACCAGAAGAGAAGAGAGGACGACACCATGCCGATGTACACGGATCTCGATGCCGACGGGCTCCTGCGCCTGTGCAAGGAAGAGGACCTGCCCTGGATCGACCTGCGTTTTACCGATCCACGCGGCAAGTGGCAGCACCTGACGATGGATGCCGCAGCACTCGATGCTGATCAGATCGAGGAGGGCATCATGTTCGACGGTTCCTCGATCGCCGGCTGGAAGGCGATCAACGAATCGGACATGGTCCTCAAACCCGATCTCTCGCGAGTGACCACTGATCCCTTCACCGCCCAAGGTACCGCGATCGTCTTCTGCGACGTGCTCGAGCCCTCGACCGGCCAGCCCTATGACCGCGACCCGCGCTCGACCGCAAAGAAGGCGGAGGCCTTCCTGAAGTATTCCGGCATCGGCGATACCGCCTATTTCGGCCCCGAGCCGGAATTCTTCGTCTTCGACGACGTGCGCTTCAAGGTCGATTACAATGAGGCGATGTATGTACTCGACGACATCGAGGGCCCCTACAATTCCGACAAGCGCTATCCGGACGGCAATCCCGGCCATCGCCCGCGCATCAAGGGCGGCTACTTTCCCGTCCCGCCGGTCGATTCGGGTCAGGATCTGCGCTCCGAGATGGTTGCGCTGATGCGCGAGATGGGGCTGAAGACCGACAAGCACCATCATGAGGTCGGCGCCTCGCAGCACGAACTCGGCATCGCCTTCGACCGGCTACTCGAAACTGCCGACAACATCCAGATCTACAAATACGTGGTGCAGCAGGTCGCCCATTCCTATGGCAAGACCGCGACCTTCATGCCCAAGCCGGTCAAGGACGACAATGGCTCGGGCATGCATGTCCATCAATCGGTCTGGAAGGACGGCAAGCCGCTGTTCGCCGGCGGCGGCTATGCCGATCTCTCGGAAACCGCGCTCTATTACATCGGCGGCATCATCAAGCATGCGCGCGCCATCAACGCCTTCACCAATCCGACGACGAACAGCTACAAGCGGCTGACCCCCGGCTTCGAGGCGCCGGTGCTGCTCGCCTATTCGAGCCGAAACCGCTCGGCCTCCTGCCGCATTCCCTACGCCGCAGGACCGAAGGCCAAGCGCGTCGAGGTGCGCTTTCCCGATGCGACCGCCAATCCCTATCTTGCCTTCGCGGCGATGCTGATGGCCGGACTCGACGGGATCGAGAACCGCATTCACCCGGGTGATGCCATGGACAAGGATCTCTACGCATTACCGCCCGAGGAGCTGGTCGGCGTGCCGACGGTTGCGCGCTCCTTGCGCGAAGCCCTTGAGGCGCTGCAGGCGGATCACGACTTCCTTTTGAAGGGCGACGTCTTCACGCGCGATCAGCTTGAGGCCTACATCCACCTCAAGTTCGAGGAGGTGACCCGCTTCGAGCTCTCTCCGCATCCGGTCGAGTTCGACATGTACTACAGCGCCTGATCCGAAGGTTTTCGGCCTCCGACAGGTGATGGGCTCCGGGCGGCACCGTCCGGGGCCCTTGTCTTACCGTCGGCCCGACCGATGTCCATCCTTACCCGCAAGTGAAGTCGGACCCTGCCTGTTCTCGAACGAAAAGCGGGAGAAAAGCAAGGCGCCCGCCCGCCCCGACAAACGAAGCCGGACACGCATTGCGGGCCCGGCGCATCCGGCGAAAGCGAATGACACGAAAAAGGCCGGGTCGTCCGATGACGACCCGGCCGAGTTCGGGATCCTTGGGGAGGATGGCCTCTGTCGAGGCTGGGTTTATAATGCGCCGCACAATCCGATAATGCAATGCACAATTTCACCATCCCGCCATTTTTTGCAGTTTCGTTGCCCTCTTATCGAATTCAGTCAATGGATTCTATCAAAATGGCGGACGACTTTTCGTCCATCATCCCGATCCAGGCGACGATCAAAAGGCGGGAAAGAAGAGTTTGCGCAATGCAGCATTCGGGCGGACGGATCATCGGTGTCATATCCGACGCATGCCGGCTTCCCGTTACCGGAACGCCGCACTTTCCCGGAATGGCACATCCTCAATGCCCATGCCCGTCGCTATCGAGAGAGGCGGTGGGAAGGAATGCGGGCCATGCGGAGAAGATCCGGTGCGGGTGGAAGATGCGGGTCCTGACCCCCTCACCCTCCAGCTCTCCCGACCCCATTAGAAACTCGGACAGCACCGGCGGGGGAAGATGCGGGTTCTGTCACCCTCACCCTCCAGAAGCATGCTGGCGGATCGGTCGAAGGGAAGCGGGAACGCCAACAGCTTCCAAGCGGCCGCGGCACCTCTCGACGGGCTCGCCACCTGCCATTACGGGCTCCATCCGTTCGTTGATCTGGCCGATGCGGACCAGCCAGCCGCGTACCGTCCTTACTTCATCACGCGCGATGGTCATGGCCGGCAGCAGAATCGCATAACGCTCACCGGCCGGACCATCGAGAAGACGGTCGAGCCGCCAGAGGCGCCCGCTCGACCGTTCGCGCAGCAACGCCCCCGGCATCACCTCGCCCATGGGCGGCTGACGCCGCCGCTGCGCATCGGCCATCCCGCGATGCGGTGCCCGGGCCGCATGCCGTGTCTGCCACCATCCGGAAATCCGCCAAACTCTCACGAGAATTCCTTTCCCGCCGCCAAAGGGGAGCATGAAGCTCACCCCGCGACGCTGCCCGACCCATCGGTTGACCACCGGCCACGATCCGGCGTTCGCCGAATGCGCACGAAACATCCCTTCGTTCACGAAGGGGAGGAAATAATATCATCTTTTCGGAGGATTTTCGAACAGTACAATTGCTTGAAATATAAAATACATGAAAAATCATTGTTGTTCACATTCATCGGTCGGAATTAACTCTTGCGCAAGATCACCGTCCTAATTTGAGGCCATGCGCATTTCGCGCGCGACTCGCTTCGCGCGCCACCCGCCCGGTCACGACGGGCTGATGTCGAAACATGAAGACATGCAGGAGATGAAGCTCGCCATGCCCAGCCAGGCCGCGCGCAATCCGGAGTGCAGGCAGGCACTGTCGCCCGAGCAGCAGGCCCTGAAATCACGTCTCGCCGGCACCAATATCGATGAGACGAGCTTTCTGGCCACCGACTACCTCAACCATTTCAACGAGGTGGTCATGCTGCTGGAGATGGCGCCGGAGATGCCCGACATCCTTGACGAAGCGCGGGACTGGCAGCCGATCAGCTATGAGGAGCATTTCCGGATCACCGGCTTTCGCGACAAGGAGCTGGCGATCGAAGCCTACCGTCTGGCGCCGAGTGATATTCGCGCCCGTTTCGACGCACTGGTGGATGAGCTGTCCTCATGCGTTCGCGAGACTCTCTCCACCCTTACGATCGACGGCAAGGCCGACGGCGACAGGATCCGCGCCGAGCTTTCCCCCCGCATGGAACGCATCCACGCCCTGATGGGCGAGATCAACGGCGTCATCCATATCGGCAAGGATGGGAAGGCAGAACAGGCAGAACAGACAGCGCGTCTCGCATCGGTATCCGAAACGGAAGCGCAGCAGGACATCGACGCGCTCTTCGACGGCGACGCCGGGGCGCCCGATCAGGACGATATCGACGCGCTCTTCGACGACAGCGCTTCCGGTGCGGCCAGTCAGGACGACATCGACGCCCTGTTCGACTGAACTCCCGCACCCTGGCCCTCTGCCGCATGCCTTCCGCCCGCCCCGGCAGCATGCTCGAAATCCCCCCTTCCACCTGCCCCTGCCCCCCAGAAATTCCATCTTTTGACCGCAGGAATACGATATCTTGTTGTCATTGACCGGGCAGCATCCCCTATACTAGGGCACGTGACGAAAGCTGCAGCGGCGATTTCGGGAGCGTGCGGCTGAACGAATGACGGATGCGATGAACAATCTCTTTTCCGACACCCTCAAGCGCACCGATGCCTCTTATGAGGCCGGCGACATCGAGGTGCTCGAAGGCCTTGAGCCGGTTCGAAAGCGCCCCGGCATGTATGTCGGTGGAACCGATGAGCGCGCCCTGCATCACCTTGTCGCCGAGGTTCTCGACAATGCCATGGACGAGGCGGTTGCCGGCCATGCCAGCCGTATTGAGGTCGCGCTGCTTGCTGACGGCGCCTGCCGGATCAGCGACAACGGCCGCGGTATCCCGGTCGATCCGCACCCGAAGTTCGCCCCGAAGTCGGCACTGGAAGTGATTCTGACCACGCTGCATTCGGGCGGCAAGTTCAAGACCGGCGCCTATCGTACCGCCGGCGGCCTGCACGGAGTCGGCATTTCGGTCGTCAATGCGCTGTCCGAATTTCTCGAGATCGAGGTCGCTCGCGGCCGCCGTCTCTATCGCCAACGCTTTGCGCGCGGCCTGCCGCAGGGACCGCTGGAGGATCTCGGCTCCGTCCAGAATCGCCGCGGCACCACCGTCACCTTCCGCCCCGATCCCGAGATCTTCGGGCCGCGCGCCAGGCTGGACCCGGCGCGGATCTACCGCATGGCACGATCGAAGGCCTATCTGTTTCGCGGCGTGACGATCGAATGGCGGTGTGATCCGGCACATCTTCAAAGCACGAAGCCGAACAAGGACGAAGCACCCTTGCCCGCCGAGGCGACCCTGCATTTTCCCGGTGGCCTCGCCGACTTCCTTGCCGAACAGTTGAAGGGCCGGGCGCTCGCCGGCGATGAGATCTTCACCGGCCGGCGGCAGGCCGATGGCGAAGAAGGCATGATCGAATGGGCGATCGCCTGGCCGCTGTTCGGCGACGGGCAGGTGGCCAGCTACTGCAACACGGTGCCGACGCCCGAGGGCGGCAGTCATGAAACCGGCATGCGCCTTGCTCTCGTCAGGTCGCTCAAGTCCCATGCCGAGATGTCCGACGTGAAGAAGGCGCAGCAGCTCACCGCCGAGGATGTCGCCGGCGGCATGGCGGCGATGCTTTCGGTCTTCATCAGGGAGCCGCAATTCCAAGGGCAGACCAAGGAAAAGCTGGCGTCCCCGCAGGCCGCCCGTCTCGTCGAACAGACGCTGCGCGACGCCTTCGACCATTGGCTGGCCGACGATCCGGTGCGCGCGGAAGCGGTGCTCGGCCATACCCTCGACCGCATGGAGGAACGCCTGCGCCGCCGCGCCGAGCGCGAAATCAAGCGCAAGACGCTGACCAGCCGAAAGAAGCTGCGCCTGCCCGGGAAACTGACCGACTGTACGCTGGAAGATCCGGAAATGACCGAGATCTTCATCGTTGAGGGCGACTCTGCCGGTGGTTCCGCCAAACAGGCCCGCGACCGCCGAACCCAGGCGATCCTGCCGATCCGCGGAAAGATCCTGAACGTCGCCTCGGCCAGCCGGGAAAAGATCCTCGCCAATCAGGAAATCCGCGACATCGCGATGGCGCTCGGCTGCGGCATCGGCAAGGACCACGATCCGGCCCGGCTGCGCTACGGCAAGGTGATCATCATGACCGACGCCGACGTCGATGGTGCGCATATCGCCACCTTGCTGATGACTTTCTTCTTCCGCGAGATGCCGGCCATGGTGCGCGAAGGTCGACTCTATCTCGCCCAGCCGCCGCTCTATCGCCTCTCGCGCGGGCGCGAGGTCGCCTATGCGCGCGACGACGCCCACCGCGAAGAGCTGATGGAGACGCTGTTTTCCGGCCGAGGGAAGGTCGAGGTTTCTCGCTTCAAGGGCCTCGGAGAGATGCCGCCGAAACAACTGCGCGAGACGACGATGGACCCGGCACGCCGAACGCTGCTGCGCGTCGCGCTGCCCGAAGATCCTGGCGACCTGCGCGCGGTCGCGGCCCTCGTCGAGCGGTTGATGGGCCGACGCGCCGAGGAACGCTTCGCCTTCATCCAGGAAAACGCCGAGCTCATTGACGAAGAGGATCTCGACCTTTAGCGGCGGCGAACCTCCAGCAGCCCGTCTGCGCGTGCGCGAGGCAACGGAGCAGGAGGATGCGGCGCAGAATGACTGCCGCGCCCTGAAACGCGCAAGAGCACGAAAAGGTGTTAGAGCCCGAAACGGCGCCAGAGCGCTTCCGCTTCGATCCATGCCGGCAGCCGCTCGGCGAGTGGGGCAAGCGCGGCGGATTCAAGCCCGCCATCGGCACCGATCATCGGCGTCTCCGTCAGCCGGTGTTTGCCGGCATCGGCACCCCAGGGGCGCAGCAGTTCGCTCAAGGAGCGACGGCGGGCCTCAAAGCGGCGCAGACGAACGCGACGTCCGAAGCGCTTTTCCAGCGTCTCCTCAAGGCCGCCGATGCCGTCGATCAGACCGAGCTCGACCGCCTGCTCGCCCAGCCAGACGTCGCCATTGAAGAGATCGGTGCCGCCCGTCGCCCTGAGACGGCGGCCACGCCGTTCCTCTACCACGAAACGGAAAAAGGCGTGGACGTCGCGCTGCATTTCCGCAAGCCAGCGGACATCTTCTTCACGTTCGGGCAGGAAGGGGTCGAGCCGCGCCTTGCCGTTGCCGCTGGCATAGAGGCGACGTTCGATGCCGAAGCGCTCGATCGCTCGGGCAAAGCCGAAGCCTGCCGAAACCACCCCGATCGAACCGATCAGCGATGCCTCATGCGCGAAGATCTCATCGCCGGCAAGCGCCAGCAGATAACCGCCGGAGGCCGCGACATCCTCTACGAAGGAGAGCACCGGTACCTCGCGCCGCCGGGCGAGCATGCGGATCCTGCGCATCAAGAGCGAAGCCTGTACGGGCGTCCCGCCGGGCGAGTTGATCACCAGGGCCACCGCCTTGAGCCCCGGAACGGAGAAGGCGGCCTCCAGCCGACCGCCGACGCCTGCAAGATTGAGTGCCGGGCGCATCCGCGATGCCGGTGCCAGTGGCCCTTCGAGACGAACCACCGCCACCACCGGCCGCGCATGGCCCGTCAGCCGTGCGATGCGATAGCTCGTGCGCGCAATGATGCCGCTCATGCCGTATCCCCAGGATCTTGGTGCCACTTGCGGCCCGCTCTTCGGCAATCTAACCCGCCCGTCCGGCAAGCGGAAGAGCCGCCATCTCGCGCAGTACGGCCTCGGCTTCGTCCGTGAAGCGACCGTCCTTGCGGTGCAGGACGAGACCGGGCAGCAGCTGCGCGCCCCCCTTCACCCCCTTGCGCGCGCTGATCAGCGCGCGGCGTGCCGGCTGCCCGGCCTTCGGCCATAGCGGCAGAATCGTGACCTCGCCGAAGCGGCCCTTTGCGATAAGCACCGCGACAATCTCGGCCAGCCGATCCGCCCGGTGGATCATGGTGAAGCGCCCGCGCCGGCGCAGGGCCAGCGATGCCGCCGCGATCCAGCTGCGAAGCGGCGCCCCCCTGCCCTCGACGAAGGCGGCCCGGCGTCCAGGATCCGGGGGGGCATCGGCGCAGGCCGATGCCAGATGCGGCGGATTGGCCATCACCTGATCGAAAGCGCCATGCATCGCCGGGTCGAGACGGGCAACATCGCCGACGAGAAAGCGGCAGGCATCTTCAAGATGATTGAGGCGCGCATTCTCATTGGCGAGCCTCACCATGGCGGGATCACGCTCGATGCCGGTAACGCCCATGCCATCGACCCGTCGCGCCAGCGCCAGCGAAGCCGCACCCGTGCCAGCGCCGAGTTCGAGCACCTTGTCGCCTTCGCGTGCCGGAACGGCGGCGGCAAGCAGCAGGGTGTCGATCGCGACCCGGGCACCCTGCCGCGGCTGCCGGATCACCAGACGCCCACCGAGCAGCGCATCCCGGCTTAAGTCCGTATCGGCGTCCGTCACGGCGCAAGAAACCTGCTCATTTCCGTTCATGACTCATCTACCAGTTCGTGGGCGAGTCCGGCCTCTCTCAACAGGCGGCATGCCGCCGCCCAGTCTTCGTCCGCCACGACGAGGCGCCGCGGCAATGCACCGATCGAACCGTCAAGCACGCTCATGTGGGTATCGAGCGTCGCCGCCTTTATGCCGCGCTCGGCAAGAATGCTCGTGGCGAGACTGAGCACGACGGGATCATTGCTGCGGATCAGCAGTCGCATGGGTGACGAATCTCCTCTTAGCTGCACGGGCGACGCGCGGTTCGGCTTCACCAAAGGAATAAACCTTTCGCGCGCTTGCCAGAAGCCCTTCCATATTCGTAAGTTCGCAGACCGGACAGGGGGCGGTGCGCCGGGGGCGCATCGCGTGGCAGGATGGACCATTCAAGAAGTCTCGAAAAACACGCGAAAGGCGGACCATGGCGAAAATCGCTTCCTTGCATCCCGAGACTCCCCGCAGGAAGGACACCACCGATGATGGCGCGCTGACACGCCTTCAGCAGCTCGTCGCCGACGACATGGCCGAAGTCAATGCGACCATTCTGGAACGCATGCACAGCCCGGTCGCGCTCATTCCACAGCTTGCCGGACATCTGATCGCCTCGGGTGGCAAGCGGCTGCGTCCCATGCTGACCCTCGCGGCGGCACGGATGTGCGGTTATGAGGGGCTGCGCCACACCCGGCTGGCCGCCTGCGTCGAATTCATTCACACCGCCACCCTGCTGCATGACGACGTCGTGGACGAGAGCAGTCTGCGCCGTGGGCGCGAATCGGCCAACGCCGTCTGGGGAAACAAGGCAAGCGTGCTGGTCGGCGACTTTCTCTTCTCGCGCGCTTTCGAACTGATGGTCGAGGACGGTTCGCTGAAGGTCCTCAAGGTACTGTCGCGCGCTTCCGCCATCATTGCCGAAGGCGAGGTACTACAGCTTTCGACCACCAACGACCTTGCGACGAGCGAAGAAGACTATCTGAAGGTGATCGGCGCCAAGACTGCGGCGCTCTTCGAGGCGGCGACCCGCATCGGGGCAATCGTCGCCGAACGCCCGAGCGAGGAGGAAAAGGCGCTGCTTGCCTTCGGCCGCAATCTCGGCATCGCCTTTCAGCTCGTCGATGACGCGCTCGACTATTCGGCACGCGAGGCAACGCTCGGCAAACGCATCGGCGACGATTTTCGCGAGGGCAAGATCACCCTGCCCGTCATTCTTGCCTATCGGCGCGGTGGCGATGATGATCGCCGCTTCTGGTCGCGCACCATGGAAGATCTCGACCAGCGCGACGACGATCTCGCCCGCGCCATGGAGCTGATGAGCCGACACCGCGCCTTCGAGGACACCATCGCGCGCGCCCGCCATTACGGGGCGATGGCCCGCGATGCGCTCGCCCTGTTTCCGGGAAGCCCCCTCAAGCTCGCCCTTGCCGAGATCGTCGATTTCTGTATCGACCGCGCCTGGTAAAAAAACGGCCGCCGTGAACACGCGGGTCATGAGCGACGGAAAAGTGACGATCGGGCCGCCCGAACCATCATCTAGCCTATTGCGTCCGGCGATGCTCGCCGTTATAAGCGCCACGCGCGAACACGATCCGGTCGGGGAGTAGCTCAGCCTGGTAGAGCACCGTGTTCGGGACGCGGGGGCCGGAGGTTCGAATCCTCTCTCCCCGACCACCTCTTGGTTTCCTGACTGATTTCTTGGTTCCCGGAATGAAGGCGATGGCAACACACAGGTTGTAATCGCGCTTCAATACGAAGCCTGTGCGAGCAAGGCATCCATCTTCTCGGGCCGTTGTCGTCTAG
>RFIU01000103.1 GCA_003695555.1 Alphaproteobacteria bacterium | reverse complement strand
CTCGAAGGCGTCAAGATCACCGTCGGTCCGCCCTATTTCGCCCGCGTCTTCACCCCGATCGCGGCCCTCGTCATCCTGATGCTCGGTGTCGGGCCGCATCTGCCCTGGAAGCGCGCCGGTCGTGTCGCCTGGGGGCGGCTGTTCACGCTCGGCGCTATCGGCGCAGGGCTGGCGCTGGGGATCGCCCGTCTGACCTTCGGGCCGGGACCGGTGGGGGCGATGGCGGCTTTCGCGCTCGGCGGCTGGCTGGTCGTCCTGGCGCTGGCCGAGTGGGGACGGCGTCTGCGCGCCCTCGGCGGTCCGTCGATCTTCGCGCGCCTGCGCCGTCTGCCGCGCGCGCAGCATGGCATGACGCTCGCCCATCTCGGCTTGGCCGTTCTGGTCTTCGGGGTAAGCGCGGCGGAAAGCTTCACCGAAGAGCATCTCGTCATGCTCGCCCCCGGCGAGGTGGTGCGGGTCGGGGCCTTCGATGTCCGCTTCGACGGGGTCGAGCCGGTCGCCGGCCCCAACTACACGGCGATCGAGGGGCATTTCACCGCCCGGCGGAACGGGCACGTGGTGACCCGTCTTGCGCCGCAACAGCGGACTTACTGGGCGCCACCGATGGAAACCACCGAGGCGGCGATCCGGCCGTTCGTCACCGGCGACCTCTATGTCGTGATCGGCGATCCGGTGAAGGGCAGATGGTCGGCACGCCTCTACTGGAAGCCGTTGGTCGGCTGGATCTGGATCGGTGCGCTGATGATTGCGTTCGGGGGACTGATCGCCCTGTCGGATCGTCGGCTGCGGATCTTCGCCCGCCGACGGTCGAGAAGGAAGCGTCGTTCCGGGATGAAGGCGGGGATGGCGACATGAAGCGGCTGGTGTATCTGCTGCCCCTGGTTGGTTTTCTGCTGCTCGGCTGGTTCTTATGGCGCGGGCTTTCCCTCGACCCGCATGCGATTCCTTCCGCCCGTGTCGGCAAGCCGGTACCGGCTTTCGCGCTCGCCAGCCTTGATCCGACTCGGCCGGCGCTGACGAGCGGGGATCTGGCCACAGGCCGACCGCTGCTGGTCAATTTCTTCGCCTCCTGGTGTCCACCCTGCCATGTTGAACATCCGCTGCTGATGAAGCTGCGAGACGAAGGAATCGTAATCATCGGCATCGCCTACAAGGACGTGCCCGCCGATACCCGGCATTTTCTGCGCCGGCTCGGCAATCCCTTCACCCAGGTCGGCATCGATCAAGAGGGGCGAACGGCGATCGACTTCGGAGTTTCGGGCGTGCCCGAGACCTTCGTCATCAACGGGCGCGGCCGCATCGTCCTGCATCATCCGGGACCGTTGACCGAAGCAGCGATCGCCGACGAGATCCGACCGGCGCTCGCCCGTGCGGTCCATAAGGCGGGCGTGAATCAGAAGGGGGGAGAGTGATGCGCACCATCCTGTCCTTCCCGCGATCAGGTTCACCGCTGCTCGCCCGAGGCCTTCTTCTTGTTGCATTTGCGCTGATTCTGCTCCCCAGCATTCATCGGGTGGCGGCAAATGTCGCCGTCGATCCCGACCGGCTGGAAGACCCCGTCCTCGAAGCCCGCGCGCAGAAACTGATGCGCCAGATCCGCTGCCTCGTGTGTCAGAATCAGTCGATCGCCGATTCGAACGCCGATCTTGCCGCCGACCTTCGCCGCATCGTGCGCGAACAGGTCGCCGCCGGGCGCACTGATGGCGAAATCAAGGCCTATCTGACGGCCCGCTATGGCGAGTGGGTCTTGATGCGCCCCCCCTTCGAGCGACGCACCCTGGTTCTCTGGCTGGGACCGCCGATGGTCTTCCTGCTGGTTCTGTTCGTCCTTTTCTGGCGCTGGCGGAATCGGTCGCGCTCGGTGACGGTGGATGAACCGGTGGCGGATCTGGACGAGGCGGAGCGCGCCGCACTCAAGCGCCTGATGACCGCGGAAGGGATGTCGGGTCGCGAAGCACCCGGCGATCGCGACGGAGGCGGGTCATGAGCATGTTCTGGCTCATTGCGGTGGTGCTCTTGTCCCTCGCGCTCGGCCTGCCGCTGCTGCTCCTGCGCCGCGCCGAGCGTGGGAGCGAAACGGCAGGAGCGGGGGAGCGTTCTGCTCTGATCGCACACTGTAGAGACATGCTCGTCGCTCTCGAACATGAGCGTAGCGAAGGCCTGATCGATGAAGCCGCCTTCGAGACCGAGCGGGCAAGGACCGCACGTCGCCTGATTGCAGCCGAAGCGGCCAAGAATGATGATCCCGTCGGTGCATGCCCGGCGCCGATCGGCTGGGCCGCGCTGGCCATGCTTGTCGCCGGGCCGCTCCTCGTCGGTGTCGGCGTCTATCTCGCGCTCGGCCGTCCCGACCTGCCCGCCGCACCCGCAAGGGTGAAGGAAACGGCGAGGGAGGAGGGTAAAGATCCGGCATCGGTGCAGCTTCCCGGCCTTGTCGAGGAGCTTGCCCGGCGTTTGAAGACCCATCCCGAACGGGTCGATGGCTGGCGGCTGCTGGCGCGCACCGCGCTTGATCTCGGCCGCACGGATCTCGTCCTCGAAGCCACGCGCGAGGGACTGAAGCGCGCGCCCGATGACCGCGAGCTGCTGCTGGAGCGCGCCGAGGCGCTGATCGCCAAGGCCGGCGGACGGGTCACTCCGGCAGCGATTCTGGCGCTGGAAGAGCTGGCAAGACGGGAGCCGGACCATCCGGCGCCGCGTTATTATGCGGGCTTGAAACGGCTTCAGGAAGGGGATGCCGAAACCGCGTTGAAGATCTGGCACGAGCTGCTGTCGGCAGCGCCCGAAGATGCGCCGTGGCGAGATCGGATCGCACGCGAGGTTGAGCGGGTCGAGACGATGCAGGCGATGCAGGAGGCATCGCCTGAGGCGCGCCGGTCGATGATTCGCGCGATGGTCGCCCGGCTCGAGGAGCGGCTCGCCCGCCATCCTGACGATGCGTCCGGCTGGCAGCGACTTGCGCGGTCCTATCTGGTGCTCGGTGAGACGCAAAAGGCGGTCCGCGCCCTGCAACGGCTGCGCACCCTGGTGCCGCAGGCGCAGCGTTCGGCCATTGACCGTGAAATCGCCCGGATCCAGCAGATCGACCGGCCGGAGAAGGGCAGGAAAAAAGAAGACGGGCAAGAATGAAGCAGGACGGCAAAGATCCGGCGATGCCTGAGGATAAGGCGTCCTCTACCGCATCGGCGGGCGGACTGGCACCGTCCTTTGAACGATGCGTGCCGGACGGCGACAACCGCAAGCGCGAGGTCTGCCGCCATTGCGGCTTCATCCATTATGTCAATCCGAAGATCGTCGTCGGCTCGGTGGTGGAGCATGAGGGGCGCTATCTGCTGTGCCGGCGCGCGATCGAGCCGCGGGCCGGCTTCTGGACCCTGCCGGCGGGCTTTCTGGAAGTCGGCGAGACGCTCGAGGAGGGCGCCTGCCGCGAGGCCGAGGAAGAGGCCTGCGCTGCGCTCGATATCGAGCGCCTGCTCGCCGTCTATTCGATACCGCGGATCTCGCAGGTGCAGATCTTCTTCGCTGCCCGGCTCGCCCGGCCGGATATCGCGCCGGGTCCCGAAAGCCGCGAGGTCGCCCTGTTCGGATGGGAGGAAATTCCCTGGCACGAAATCGCCTTCCCGACCGTTCACTGGGCACTGCACGCACACCGCGCCGATCACATGAGCGGCACGCCGCGCCTGCACACCACCCCGCCCGCCGACTGGGATCCTGCCGCCTACGGCTTTCCCACCACATCGAGGTGAAGAAGCAGCGACTTTCAGACCGAGGATGAAGGGCCTCACTCTCCCATTCGTTGCCCGGGGTTGGTCTGTTGCCGGATGGTGCTTTTCACCCGGACGGGGAAATTGACCGATGCGGCGATGAAGCAGCGACGATGGGCCGCGGCATGCAGACGTCGCGCTCGCGCGATGTCGCCGTCTTCGTCGATGACGATCTCGGGCGCGAGCGTAACCGCCACGAAGCGGCCGCCGCCGGTCGCGGGATCGATCCTCATCTCGCCGCTCGGGCGATCGCGATAGCTGCGCACGATGATGCCGGACTCGCTTGCCAGATGCAGGTACCAGAGCATGTGGCAGGCAGAAAGCGATGCGACGAGCAGCTCTTCCGGGTTCCAGCACTCGGCCGCGCCGCGAAAGGCAGGATCGCTGGAACCTGCAAGATCGGGCTTGCCGGGGGCGCGGATCAGATGATCGCGACGGTAGGAGGCATAGGCGGCGGTGCCGTCCTGGTCTGCTCCTGTCCAGAGGACTTCGAGCCGGTAGGAATGACTTTCCGGCGCCATCGTGTCGCTCAGGCCGGGGCGGGGGCCGCCTTGCGGATCGCCTCGTCCACCGCATCCTCGAACTGCGCGAAGTTCTCGTTGAAACGGCGGATGAGGTCCGCCGCCTTGGCGTCATAGGCCGCAGGATCGTCCCAGGTGCCACGCGGATCGAGAATCTTTGCATCGACGCCGGGGACCACCTTCGGCACCTCGAAGCCGAAATTCGGGTCAATGCGCATCTCGGCGGCATTCAGCGAGCCGTCGAGCGCAGCATTGAGCAGTGTCCGGGTCGCCTTGATCGGCATCCGGTGGCCGATGCCATAGGGGCCGCCGGTCCAACCGGTATTGACCAGCCAGCAGGTGACCCCGTGACGGGCGATGCGCTGACGCAGCAGGTCGCCATAGACGCCCGGATGGCGGGGCATGAAGGGCGCCCCGAAACAGGCCGAGAAGGTCGCCTGCGGCTCGGTGACGCCGATCTCGGTGCCGGCGACCTTGGCGGTATAGCCCGAGATGAAGTGATACATCGCCTGTTCGGGCGTCAGCCGGGCGATCGGCGGCAGCACACCGAAGGCATCCGCCGTCAGCATGACGATGTTCTTCGGCTGGCCGGCACGGTTTTCCGGCAGGTGGTTGGGAATGAAGTCCACCGGATAGGCGCCGCGGGTATTCTCGGTCTTCGCGTCGCTGTCGAGGTCCAGGATGCGGGTTTCGGGATCGATCACGACATTTTCGAGAATCGTGCCGAAGCGCTTCGTGGTGGCGAAGATCTCGGGCTCCGCCTCGGCCGACAGGCGGATCATCTTGGCATAGCAGCCCCCCTCGAAATTGAAGACGCCATTGTCCGACCAGCCGTGTTCGTCGTCTCCGATGAGCTGACGGCGCGGGTCGGCCGAAAGCGTCGTCTTGCCGGTGCCCGACAGGCCGAAGAAAATTGCGACATCGCCCGCCTCGCCGACATTCGCCGAACAATGCATCGGCATCACGCCTTCGGGCGGCAGCAGGAAATTGAGAATGGTGAAGACCGACTTCTTGATCTCGCCGGCATAGGCGGTGCCGCCGATCAGAACGATCCGACGGGCGAAATCCATTGCGATGACGGTTTCCGAACGACAGCCATGGCGGGCCGGATCGGCAGCAAAGCCCGGCGCATGCAGGATCGTGAAATCCGATTTGAACCCTTGGCGCTCGTCCTCGTCAGGGGTGATCAGCATGGTGCGCGCGAACAGCGAATGCCAGGCGGTTTCGGTGACCACCCGAACGGCAACCCGATAATCCGGGTCGGCGCCGCCGAAGGACTCCTGCACGAAGACCTCGCGGCCCTCATAATAGGCAACGACATCGGCGAGCAGGCGGTCGAAGGCGGCCTGCTCCATCGGTTGATTGACCGCCCCCCACCAGACTTCGTTTTCGGTCGCGGCATTGCGGACGATGAACTTGTCCTTGGCGGCGCGTCCCGTATGACGCCCCGTCTCGACGACCAGCGGGCCGTCGATGGCGAGCAGGCCTTCATCGCGACGGATCGCTTCCTCATAGGCCAGAGGCCGGTTCAGGTTACGGATGATGCGGGCCGGTTTCAACTGCAGTCCGTCAATGGTGATTGCGCCGTCGGTCATCGTTCCTCGCCTTTGTTGCAGTCGGTGGGTCTGAAAGAAACGGTTCATGTCGCCTGACCCGGATGGGATGGCAAACCATCCATGGGCGGTCCGGCCCGTTTCGATGGGCGGACAAATTTGCGCGTTTGCCGGCACGAATCAAGCCTTCCGCCAAGTGGCCGCCGCTTTGCCATGATCTTTGCAAAATGAAGGGAGATTCCTTTGCAATTGCGCCGCGTTCTTGTCACTTTTCGCACAATGCTTACCTGTTGATCGGAACGGACAGGGCCTCGGCCGCCATGCGAATCGACCGCATCAGGTTTCCGGCTGCCGTTCCATCCGCTCTCCTGCACCGGGAGAATGGCCGCCGCCGGCGGCAGACAGGTTCATCGGGGAATAGTCATGGCTACCACGATCGCACTCGTTGACGACGACCGGAACATTCTCACTTCGCTGACCGTCGCGCTCGAGGCGGAAGGTTTTCACGTGCGCACCTATGCCGATGGCGAGCGCGCGCTAGAGGCGTTGACCGCAAAGCCTGCGGATCTTGCCGTGCTCGACATCAAGATGCCGCGCCTCGACGGTATGGAGGTGCTGCGCCGCCTGCGCGAGGTGACCGACATGCCGGTGATCTTCCTGACCTCGAAGGATGACGAGATCGACGAGCTGCTCGGCCTCAAGATGGGAGCCGACGACTATGTCTCAAAACCCTTTTCGCAGCGCCTGCTGATCGAGCGGATCCGGACCATCCTGCGCCGATATCACGCCGCGCGCGAGCACGAGCGCCGGCAGGGAGATTCCGGGGAGAAGGGCGAAACGCTGATCGAACGCGGCCGCCTGAAACTCGATCCGGCGCGTCACTACGTCTCATGGGACGACAAGGAGGTGAAACTGACGGTGACCGAGTTCCTGATCCTGCAGGCGCTCGCCTATCGTCCCGGCCATGTCAAGAGTCGCGATCAGCTGATGGATGCGGCCTATTCGGACGACATCCATGTCGATGACCGCACCATCGACAGCCATATCAAGCGTCTGCGCAAGAAGTTTCGCGCTGTCGATCCCGACTTCAAGGCGATCGAGACGCTCTATGGTGTCGGTTATCGTTTCCGGGATCAGCCCCGTGCATGACGATCCCGGCGATGGCAAGCCTGCCTGTCGATGGTCGCACAGGGCAAATGGGAAGGCGGATCTGGGATGACTGATCAGGAGCGGCGCGGCTCCATGGGAACGGGCGCGTCCGTCCCCGCAGCGGCGTCTTCCGTCCTCGCCGCGGACGGTGGCCCGGTGCGGCGCACGCTGTTCCTTTCTCCGCTGATGTGGCGGATTCTCGCCGTCAATCTGCTGGCGCTCGCGATTCTTGCCGGTGGAGTTCTGTACCTGAGTGGCTTTCGCGACAATCTCATCGCCCGGCGACTCGACCGCCTGGCGCTGGAGGCCGAGACGCTGGCAGGCGCGATCGGCGAATCGGCGGTTGGCGGGCCGGAGATGGACCGTATCGAAGCTGATGCCGCACGACGGCTGATCGCCCGCCTCGTCGCGCCGAGCGGCAACCGGGCGCGGCTGTTCGCGGCCGACGGCACGCTGCTGGTCGACAGCCGTCTGCTTGCCGGT
Organism: Alphaproteobacteria bacterium; assembly: GCA_003695555.1. GTDB lineage: Bacteria > Pseudomonadota > Alphaproteobacteria > Sphingomonadales > Rhodothalassiaceae > J084. Next base: position 1,652 of record RFIU01000103.1, on the reverse strand, counting down.
GATGGTGGAGTCGAGGCCGAACCCCTGCCGCCGCTGCCGACCCGCCGGCCGAAGATCCTTCGCCTCGTCGATCGCATCGAGCAGCGTCTTGCCCGTTTCGGCGAAGACGAACGCCTACCCCTCTATGTGGAAAAAAGCCATCAACGGGCCGCCGACTATCCGGAGGTGCTCTCGGCGCTGATCGGTGTTGCGGACCAGCGGCTGCGCCGCTTGCCGGAAGGCGGGCTGATGCTCTCGGCCGCCGCACCCGTCCAGCGCTTCCGGCGGGTGCTGGGCGCGGTGATGCTGACCACCGACAGCCACGATATCGATGCGCTGCTGCGGGCCGAGCAGTACAAGATTCTGAAGGTCTTTCTGCTGGCGATTACGATCACGCTGGCCCTTTCCGTCTATCTCGCGGCCAGCATCGTGCGACCGATTCAGCGACTTTCACGCGCGGCCGAACGGATTCGCTTCGGGGCCTCGCGGGCCGATGCGATTCCCGCCGACCCGCGTCGGCGCGACGAGCTCGGCGTTCTCTCGCGCACGCTCGCCCAGATGACGCAGACGCTCTATCGCCAGATCGATGCGATCGAGCAGTTCGCTGCCGATGTCGCGCATGAGCTCAAGAACCCGCTCTCATCGCTGCGTTCGGCAAGCGAGGCGCTCTCCAAGGCGCGTGATGCCGCGACCCGACGACGACTGCTCGCGATCATCGGCGAGGACGTTCGTCGCATCGACCGGCTGATCAGCGACATTTCGGATGCCTCGCGTCTCGATGCGGAACTGACCCGTGCCGAGATGACGTCACTGGATCTTGCCGCATTGCTGGAGACGACGGTTAGCGCCTATCGCGACCGAATCGCACGCGAGCAGGATCTGGGCCGTGGTCGGGAGGTGGATCTTTTCTTCGAGGCCGATCGCCGCGCCCGCGAGGCGGCGCGCATCCGCGGGCTCGAAGGCCGCCTTGCGCAGGTCTTCGCCAATCTGATTGACAATGCCATTTCCTTCTCGCCCGAAGGCGGGAAAGTGACGGTCCGGCTTGAGGCGGATGGCGAGCGGACCCGGATCCTCGTCGAGGACGAAGGGCCGGGACTGCCGGAAGGCGCGGCGGAAAAGATCTTCGCGCGATTCTATTCCGAACGTCCCGAAGGTGAGGCGTTCGGGACCCATTCCGGCCTCGGGCTTGCCATCGCCCGACAGATCGTCGAGGCGCATGGCGGACGGATCCGTGCCGAAAATCGGGAGGACGGGCCCGGCGCGCGCTTCATCGTCGAACTGCCGCGCGGGTGAGAGAAGGGCAGCCCCCTCCACCCACCAGCGCGAAGATCTCTCATCGGCTGCCGGAATTGGGTAGCGCTTGACCTGGCGGCTGCGATGAGGAAGCCTCGGGACATGAGAGATCCATCGGCCACATCCGCCCCGTCGATATCCGACGCGAAAGGGGAACTGGTGCATGCGAGCTGCGTCGCCTGGCACGGGCGCGGCATCCTGCTGCGCGGGCCATCGGGCGCGGGCAAGTCGGCGCTCGCCCTGCGCCTGATAGAGGCGGGCGCCCTCTTGGTCGCCGACGATTATGTCGTGCTTGATGCGCAATCCACGCCGGATCGTCTGCTTGCCGCGCCGCCACCGCGCATTGCCGGCCTCATCGAGGTGCGCGGGCTGGGCCTGCT
>RFIU01000102.1 GCA_003695555.1 Alphaproteobacteria bacterium | reverse complement strand
GTTGAGGATGAGCGCAAGCCGGCAGCCGTGCGCTTCCAGCCATGCGATCACGGGTGCGGCATCGGGGGGATCGACGATCGCCACGTCCGGCACGCCGGGTCGCCGGATCACCCAGACGTAATTGTCGGAAAGTGCCGGGATCGGCAACGCCTCAAGAACGCCGGCGGGATCTTCTGCCATGGTCTCGTTCATCCTTGCTCACCTTCGGTGCCGCTTGCCTCGCATGCTACGGGCGGATTCTCGGAGGAGACGAATGCGAGCCTGATGGCACCATCCGCCCCGCGCGCTACCCGGCGATAGAAGCAGCTTCTGGCTCCGGTATGACAGGCGCCTTCGCCGGCCTGATCGACGATCAGCAGGATCGTGTCCTGATCACAATCGACACGCAGTTCGCGCAATCGCTGGACCGCACCCGACGTCTCTCCCTTCTTCCAGAGCCGTTGTCGCGAGCGGCTGTAATAATGGGCCTGGCCGGTCGCCAGCGTGCGTTCGAGCGCCTCGGCGTTCATCCAGGCGAGCATCAGCACGCGGCCGCTGATCGCATCCACCGCGATGGCGGGAACCAGCCCCGCCTCGTTCCAGGCGATGCAGAGCTCGCCGTTCCTCTCGATATCGGCCCTTGCCGTCATTTTCGCGCGCACTTCATGTCGCCGGTCCTGCAGCCGTCGCATCGCCCGTCGGGATTGGCGCCGATGCCGTCCGTGGTCTAGAATGGCGGTCATGGATCCGATTTACAACACGCGCATTCTGGCGCTTGCCGCCGACATTCCCTTCCTCGGGCCGCTTGCCGAAGCCGAGGTCGAAGTTGCCGCGACCAGCCGCATCTGCGGCTCGCGCCTGCGCCTGTGGGCTTGTTTCGCGCCGGATGGAACGGCGCTCGCGCGGGTCGGGCTCGAGGTCAAGGCCTGCGCTCTCGGCCAGGCGGCGACCGCGCTCATCATGCCGAAGCTGATCGGCATGCCGGAGGCGGAAATCTCACGGGCGCGCGCGGCCTTTGCGGCGATGCTGAAAGGCGATGGGCCGGTGCCCGACGTTCCCCTCGCCGAGCTCGAGCTGTTCCTGCCGGTCCGCGATCTGCCGGCCCGTCAAGGCGCCGTGATGCTGCCCTTCGACGCGGCAATGAAGGCCTTCGCCGCCCGCCGTGAGCGGCAGGCGGCAGGTCGGGTCTCGGCGTGATAGATGAAGGATCGGCTCGCTCGATAACGGGCAACTCGCTCGATAACGGGCAAGAAGGCCGGCCGCCCCAGGGTCCGGCCGGGGCACAGGGAAGGGAGCAAGCCCAATGACCATCGCCGCATGGTGCCTCGTCATCGCCTTCGTACTGATCTATGTCCCGCGCGGCGCCGCGATCCGTGGCGCGATCCGGCAGGATGGCGACTATGACATCATTAATCCGCGCGCCCAGCAGGCGCGCCTTGAGGGCCGCGCCGCGTGCGCACAGGCAGCTCATCTCAACATGGTCGAGGCCTTTGGTCCCTTCGCTGCCGCCGTGCTGCTCGATCACGTGCTCGGCGCCGATGCCTTCTGGCGCGATGCACTGGCGGTGATCTTCATCGTCGCGCGTGTCCTCTATATTCCCGCCTACACTCGCGGGTGGGGCTATGGCCGGACGGCGATCTGGGCGATCGGTCTGCTGGCGACGCTGGGGCTGTTTCTGCTGCCGGCGTTCGCTCATTCATGATCGGTCTTCGATGCCGGTCTGCCCGTTTCAGTGACGCTCGATCGGGCTGATCTTCGTGCCTTCGAGCGAGATCCCGGCCATCAGCCCCTTGTGGTTCATGACGAAGGCCATGATCGGCGTTCGCGTGACGATGGTGTTGATGTCGGTACTGGTGCCGATATCGATCAGCGTTACGTTCGCATCGACGCCGACCGTCCAGCCGTCGGAATTGCGGAATTTCTCCAGCGCCTCGTCACTCAGGAAAATGATGATCAGGGTCTTCGACTGCAGGCCGAACTGAAGGCCGAAGGAGGCGGAGGCGCTGGAATAGTAGCCGACCGTCGTGCCATCGACGATCAGCGCCCCTTCGCCGTATTCGCCGCCGACGATGAAACCGCCCTTGGTGATCCGCGGGAAGACGAGCACGCCGGCCGCCCGATCAATGATCCCCCGTCCCGTCTTGACCTTGTCATAGAACTGTTCGAGCGCCTCTTCGACGCTGCGGTCGATCTTTTCCTTGCTTGCCGCCTCTGCCGGTGCCGCGCGCCACAGGCCGACCATCAGCAACGCGATCAGCAGTCCGATTTCCGTCCAGCGCATGTTTCTCGTCCTTCCCGCCCCGCTTGGTGTCATCCAGATGGAAGTCCTGATGGAAAGTGCGTCAGATTTGCCCGTATTCCCGGCCGTGCGCAAGCCCGGCGGGCATCCGCTTGATCCTGTCGCACGAGAGGGATAGACCCAAGATGAACGAAACATGGCTATCGCATGGCAGACCGGAAGAGGGGGCGACCCCCATCGAAGGCGCCGGACGAACCGAACTAAGGGATGGAAAGGGGCAGGAAGATGCGCACGAAGATTGCGAAGGCGAATGCCGCGTATGGCATGCAACGGTGGGTGACGCGCGGGTCGCGCCTGGCGCTGGTCGTCGGGGCGGGGCTGCTGCTTGCGGCCTGCGCTGACGCGACGAAGAAACAGCCGAGTGTCGAGGAGGCGAAGGCCTTCCTGGCCGATGCCGAAAGCCGGCTGGCTGCGATCGAGGAGGAGGCGAGCCGGATCGGCTGGGTCAATGCCACCTTCATCACCTATGACACCGACTGGCTGAATTCGAAGATGACCGAGCGCTACACCAAGCTGCTCGTCGATCTGGCGCACGAGGCGGCGCGCTACAAGGATCTCGACCTGCCGGAAGAGATGGCGCGCAAGATCAAGCTTCTTCGCCTGTCGCTGGTGCTGCCGGCGCCACGCGGCGACGATGCGGCGACGAGCGAACTGGCCCGTATCACCACCGAGCTTCAGTCGGCTTATGCCACGGGCAAGTACTGTCCGGGCAAGGAAACACAGCTGAAGGAATTCGCGCGGCCCGACGGCTGTCTGTCACTGACCGAGCTGGAGCAGGTGATGGCGAAATCCCGAGATCCCGACCAGCTCGAGGAGGCATGGACCGGCTGGCGGACGATCTCGGTGCCGATGAAGCCGAAATATGCCCGCATGGTCGAGATCGCCAATGCCGGTGCCCGTGATCTCGGCTTTGCCGACGTCGGCGCGATGTGGCGTTCGAACTATGACATGCCACCGGAAGAGTTCACGCGGGAAGTCGATCGCCTGTGGTCGCAGGTCAAGCCGATGTATGGTGCGCTGCACTGCTATGTGCGGGCGAAGCTGAACGAAAAGTATGGTGATGCGGTCGTCCCGCTCGACCAGCCGATCCGTGCCGATCTTCTCGGCAACATGTGGGCGCAGGCCTGGGGAAACATCTATGACATCGTCCAGCCTGAAGGTGCAGCGCCCGCCTATGACCTGACGGCGCTGCTGCACGAAAAGGGCTACAAGCCGCTCGACATGGTGCACACCGCGGACCGTTTCTTCCAGTCGCTCGGCTTCGCGCCCTTGCCCGAGACCTTCTGGAAGCGTTCGATGTTCGCCAAGCCGGTGGACCACGAGGCGGTCTGTCACGCCTCGGCCTGGGATCTCGACGGCAAGGACGACATTCGCATCAAGATGTGCATCAAGGTCGATGCCGAGGATTTCCAGACCATCCACCATGAAATCGGCCACAATATCTATCAGCGCGCCTACAAGAATCAGCCGCCGCTCTTCCGCAATGGTGCGAACGATGGTTTCCACGAAGCGATCGGCGACATGATCGCGCTCTCGATCACGCCGGAATATCTGCAGAAGATCGGCCTGCTCGAGGAGCTGCCGCCGGCGGATGCGGATCTCGGCCTTCTGATGGCCCAGGCGCTTGAGAAGGTCGCCTTCCTGCCCTTCGGTCTGCTGGTTGACAAGTGGCGCTGGGAGGTCTTCTCGGGCAAGGTCGATCCCGCTCACTACAACGACGCCTGGTGGCGGCTGCGCACCCTCTATCAAGGGATTCGCCCGCCAGCCGACCGGCCGGCGGATGCCTTTGACCCCGGCGCCAAGTATCATATTCCGGGCAATACGCCCTACATGCGCTACTTCCTCGCCCATATCTACCAGTTCCAGTTCCATCGCGCCGCCTGCCGCCAGGCGGGCTGGAAGGGACCGCTGCACCGCTGTTCGATCTATGGCGAGGAAGAGGTGGGCAAGCGTTTCGCCCGGATGCTGGAGATGGGCGCATCGAAGCCATGGCCCGAGGCGCTTGCCGCCTTCACCGGCGAGACACGCGCCGATGCCAGCGCCATTCAGGCCTATTTCCAGCCGCTGAAGGACTGGCTCGACAAGCAGAACGAGGGCCGTCAGTGCGGCTGGCAATGATGAAAATGATGAAGAAGAAGGTCGGGCCCCACGACCCGGCCTGACGAACCGGGCGGTCGCGGCGGACGTTGTCCGCCGGGCGCGCCCGGGCGGATCCCTGGGGTGGGAATAAAAAAGGTGAACGCGAAACGGAGAACCCCCATCCCATGAGCAACAGTCACGAAGATATCCGAGCGCGCCGTTCGGTCCTCTACATGCCGGGCGCCAATGCCCGAGCGTTGGAAAAGGCGAAGACGCTGGAGTGCGACGGCATCATCCTCGACCTTGAGGATGCCGTCGCGCCCGATCAGAAGGCGGCGGCGCGCAAGCAGGTCGCTGCCGCCGTCGCGGCCGGCGGCTACGGCCACCGCGAGGTGGTGGTGCGCATCAACCGTCTCGACACGCCATGGGGGCGTGACGATCTCGCGGCGATCGCCCGGACCGGCCCCGATGCGATCCTGCTGCCCAAGGTCGAAAGCGTGGACGAGATTCTCGAGCTTGAGAACGCGCTCGGCGATTTCGGCGGCGGGCCGCAGCTCGCGCTCTGGGCGATGATTGAAACGCCGCGCGGCGTCTTTGCCGTCGATCGGATCGCCGACGCGTCGCCGCGCCTGAAGGTGCTGGTGATGGGCACCTCGGACCTTGCCAAGGAGCTTCATGCCCGCCATGTGCCGGGCAGAGAACCCTTTCTCTATGCGCTCGAGCGATGCGTGATGGCAGCGCGTGCCGCCGGTATCGCGATCCTCGACGGGGTGCATCTCGATCTTGCCGACGAGGCGGGCCTTGTCGCCGAGTGCGAACAGGGCGCGGCGATGGGTTTCGATGGCAAGACCCTCATTCATCCGAAGCAGATTGCTGCCGCCAATGCCGCCTTTCGCCCTGCCGCCGAGGAGGTCGAGGGAGCGCGCCGGGTTCTTGCCGCTTGGGATGCGGCGCTGGCCGAAGGCAAGGGGGTCGCCGTGCTCGACGGACGTCTGGTCGAAAACCTCCATGCCGAGATCGCCCGGCG
>RFIU01000101.1 GCA_003695555.1 Alphaproteobacteria bacterium | reverse complement strand
GCTCAAGGAAGGCTATTCCGAGCCCGAGATCGAACAGATCCTGGGCGGCAATTTCCTGCGTGTCTGGCGGATCGCCGAGAATTATGCGGCCAGCATGCAAGGAGAAACAGAAGGCAAGGAGGAGCCCAGGGCCGGAACCGGGGAATAGCTTCCCGCCCTTTCTGCCGACCACACCTGCGCGGCTTCCGCTCCCTCCGAAATAGCCGACGGCCTTCGCTCGTCCGGCCGACTTCCGGTGCGTGCCATCTCTTCGACGAGAGAGTGGAGCAGCAGCGGGAACAGAAGGAGGAACGAAAGCCCCCGCCCCTTCAGGCAAGCGGCAGGGTTACGGTGAAACGGCTGCCCTGCCCTGCCGAGGACTCGAGCGTCAGATCGCCGCCCATCATGCGGGCGAGCTGGCGCGAGATATGCAGGCCGAGACCGGTGCCCTCGTTACTGCTGCTATAGACGGTATCGCGCACCTGCTGGAATTTCTCGAAGATCCGTTCCTGCGCGTCCGCCGGAATGCCGATGCCGGTATCCCATACCGTCACCGCCGCGAAGCCCTGTTTGCGATGGACCTTCACCTCGATGCCGATGTGCCCGCCCTCAGGCGTGAACTTCACCGCATTCGTCAACAGATTCAGGAAGATCTGCGTCATCCGCCGATCGTCTCCCTTGACCTGAACGTCACGGGCCACCCTGACGGCCGAAAGGTCGAGATTGCGCTCGGCAGCACGCATCTTCACCAGACTGACTGCCTGCTCGACCACCTTGCGCAGGCTCAAGGGTACGATATCGAGGTGCAGGGCCTGGCTTTCGAGGACCGAGACGTCAAGCACGTCATTGATCAGATCGAGCAGATGGCGACCCGCCTGATGAATGTCGCCGGCATAGGTCTTGTAATGCGGATCGAGCGGGCCGAAGACCTCCATCTTCATCGCCTCGGCAAAACCGATGATCGCATTGAGCGGGGTGCGCAGCTCGTGGCTCATCGAGGCGAGAAATTCGTTCTTCGCCTTGAGCGCGCTTTCCGCCTGGGCGGTGGCAATGTCGAGTTCAAGATTCTTTCGGGTGAGCTGTTCCAGGGTCTCTTCGAGATGCCGCTGGATCTCTCGACGGCGCTCCATCTCGAGATGGGTGCCGGTAACGTCCATGCCGGCGCCCCGGAAGCCGGTGAAGGTCCCGTCATCGCCATCGAAGACAGGAACGCCGGACAGGTGGCAGTGATGCTGAGCGCCGTCGTGCCCCTTGATGAGAAGGGTTACGTTGCGGAATGGACGTCTCTCGGCATAGGCCTCCCGCAGACGCTTGCAACCTGCAGACGCCTGCTCATGGCTATCGAGATCCCACAGAAAGCGCCCCACCCAATAGGCGGCAGGCACACCGCTCATCGACACGAAGCGGTCCGAAATCAGCAGGATCCGGCCTTCCCGGTCGGTCTCCCAGAACCAGTCCGAAGTGGCGCGCGCGAAGTCGTTGAAGCGCCGCCGTGCGCGCAGCGCCTCGCGCCGTGATACGGCATCGGCGGTGGCATCCGCATACTGCCCGGCGACGCCTTCGATCCGTCCTGCCTCGTCGAATACTGGAAAATGGCGTCCCCGCCAGCAGACCCGCCGGCCATCGATTTCGAGCCACTCTTCGGACACCAGGGCACGGCCCTTGGCAAGCACGTCGTCCAGAATCGCACGATAGGACGGCTCTACCGTTTCTCCGAAGCGCATCACCCCCGGTCCCGGCATTTTCCCCGTCAGGCGCGCGCAGAATTTTTCAAAGGCCGGGTTGGCGAATACGAAGCGGCCGTCACTGGAAACGAGATGGAAAGGCGCGGTATCGTCGATCAAGGCGCTGCGGGCACGCGCCAGAAGACGATCGAGAGAGGGATGATCGACCGCTTCGGGAACCGATGCGGAATTTGCGGTCAGCTCATCCGCCCCACGGACATGCCCCGGCATCGGCGAAACGCCGGCCGGCCATGATTCTGCCTCGCCGGCCCTCTCGCCCTCTCCTGCCCCGCCGCCCTTGCCGGCGGGCGGCTCGCGCCGTCTCAATCCCCTTGCCCAGGCGCGCAGGTCGATGGTCTCGGCCCGGCGCGCCGAAGCGCCCCCTTCATCCGACATCGCGAAGCTCCTCCAGCGCTTCCCCGTAGGTCTCGTCCGTCTGCCAGTAGAAGAGAGCGGCTCGCGCCGCCTCCTCGCTGGTCTTGTCGAACAGCTCGGCGATCCTTTCGAGAACCTGGGGGCTGCGTGCCCGCGATCCGCTGCGCGCTTCCAGAATCAGCAGGAAGGCGGCGGTAAACTGGCGGCGGTCCATGCCGGCCGCCTTGGCTAGAACGGCGAAGCTCTCTCCTCCCGGGTCCCCGAAAATCCGCCAGGCCGTCCGCAGGTCTATGCCCGCAAGCTCGGCGAGGCCCGCGACGAACACTGCCAGACGACGGTGGCGAAGGCAACCCAGCAGGAATTCGATGGTCAGATCGCCGATCTCGTGCATGCGCCGGACAAGTCTCTGCGCTTTCGCGTGAATACCGGTCAGTTCGCGCTGTTCGGCCTCGAGCGTCTCGGCAGCATCGGCAATCGCCCGGTCAAGAGCGACTTCATCCACCTTCAACTGGTTCAGCAACTGGCGACGCAGTGCCGCCGAAACCCACCAGAACATCCGACAGGCAAGATGCGGCGGCAGGTCCGCACGGCTGACCAGCGGCTCCTGGAAACGATCGACGCGCCGGGATTCGGCAACCAGATATTCCATCGCCCGTTCCGAAATCTGGGCATCGGCATTGCGCAGCAATGCCTCGATGACATCTTCATTGCCGTGTTCGACCAGGGCGTCGCTGACGCTCTCGCTGAGCTCATCGCGCAGCGCGATGGTCAAGCGGTGCTCGTCGGTCCGCTGACGAATGATCTCGATCAGCTCGGGATCCTTCAGCGTCCGGGAATGGCGCAGAATCGGCCGTGCCACCGCGATCTCGTCATGCGCCAGAATGCGCTCGACATCCGGAAGATCAATGGAGCTTTTCGCGAGGATCTCGGCGAGCTGCTTGCGGACCGCGGCTTCGACCTCTTCGACGAGCTTGGCGAGGATATCGTTCATCAGGGCACGTTCGTGCTCGCTGAGCCGCCATTCCTCGGTCAGGAACAGGTCGGTGATATTCTCGACGAGCCGCTGCCGGGACTGTGCCGAACGCTCGCGCGCCAATTGAACCAGCTCTTCCACCCGAACGTCCATTATCAATGCATACCAAACCGTTTGCCGGGCCGCCGTTTCTTCCCTAACGCCGCCCTTCAGAGGGCTGCATCTCCGATCGCAAGGGACGGAACGTCGTTCGAATCGATCCGATCGCACATCGCCGCCATCGCGGCCCAAGACGGGCTATTTACCATACTACATCATGGCATTGTAAAGAAAGACTTAAAATCCAGACAATTAGATGAATGGATTGAAGCTGGCCATGAAGGCGCCGAGTTTTTCCATGTAAAACACACGATAAAGTATGTAGTGATGGATTGACGCCCTTTTTGCGCGCATTCCCTTTGCTGCACGGGAACTGTCCGCCCGCAGCGCGGCCATCTCTTGGCGATCGCCCAGAAGTGGTCCGCATTCAGGAGTCGCGGAACTGTTCCAGCACCTGCTGGGCGACCTCGTGCTCGCTGATCACGCCGCGGACATCGCCGGCATGCGGCACCCGATGATCGCGGGCCACGACCAGCGCATGGGTGATGCCGTGGCGGCTCATGCGGCGCAGAACATCAACGAGCAGGGCACCTTCCCGGACGAGGAGAAAATGTCGGATGACCGGTGGCGGCTCGTGAACGCCTTCCTCGCGCAGCACCAGCCAGTGCCGGTATTCGCGCGCCTCCATCACACCTGAGACATGACGGCCGCGCAGCAACAGAAGATAGCCTTCCTCGCCCATCGGCCCTTCCGGTTCGAGCGTGACTTGAGGATCCTCGAACCCGCCATGGACCTGGATGCTGCCGGCGATCGGGCACATGACTTCGCGCACATGCCGAACCAGGAACATGTTCGAGTGACGGTCCTTCGGAATGTGGTGGCCGCGCCGCATCAGCTTGAAGGTATAGATGTTCTCGCCGATCAGCGCACGACGCGTGCCGATCGCGCAGGCGACTGCGATGATCGCCGGCAGGATCACCGAATAGTCGGTCGTCATTTCGAACATCATCAGGATCGCGGTCATCGCAGCGCCGGTACCGCCGCCGACCACCGCTGCCATGCCGATGATCGCGAACTGCGCGGCGGTGAAGCCGAAGCCGGGCGCGAACGTGTCGAGAAGACTGCCGAAGGCCCCGCCGAGCGCCGCGCCGAGAAAGAGCGACGGCGCGAATACGCCCCCAGAGGCTCCGGAAGCCAGGCTCAAGGTCGTGGCCAGCAGCTTCGCCACGAATAGCAGGAAGAGCAGCCCCACACCATCAAGGCGGCCAAGCAGGATCGCCTGAATCGTCCCGTAGCCGACGCCGTCAACATGATAGTGGCCGGTCGTTTCCATCAGCAGCCACATCATCACGCCGATGCTACCGAGCCCGACAATGGCGCGCAGATAGGCATTGCGGATGCGACCTTCGAGCAGATCCTCAAGCCCGTGCAGCAGCCGGACGAAGGCGAAGGCGGCCAGACCGCACAGAATGCCGAGAACGACATAGACCGGCAGCAGCCACAGATTGGTCGGCAGTACGATATCCGCGAGATCCGCCGCCGGCACGGTGAAGGCGGGTGCGATGCCGAACAGCATGCGCCCGACATAGGTGGCCGTCCCGGTGGCCAGAACGACGGGCAGAAAGGTGCGGGCGCTGATCTCGGGCAGCATCAGCTCGACCGCGAACATCACCCCACCGAGCGGCGTGTTGAAGGTCGCCGCGATCCCTGCCCCGGCGCCGGCGGCAACCAGCGTGATTACCTGCCAGGTGGACAGGCGCAGCCACTGCCCGAAGACCGAGCCGATCGCACTGCCGATCTGAATGATCGGCCCTTCACGCCCGACGGATGCGCCGCTGCCGATGGAAAGCGCCGAGGCCAGCGACTTGATCAGCACGACGATCGGCCTTATCCGCCCGCGCTTGTAGTAGATGGCATCCATCACTTCCGGAACGCCGTGCCCCTTCGCCTCGGGCGCATAACGACGTACCAGGAAGACGACGACAAGACCGCCGATCACCGGCGCCAGAATGATCCACGCGCCCCATGGTGCCGGCGGCGTGAACTGATTGGCGTCATAGGCGAAGGACAGGCGACCGGCGAAGAAAAGATTGTGGAAGAGCGCAATCAGCCCGCGCAGACCGGCGGCGGCGATGCCGGTCAGGATGCCGAGGACCAGTGCGAAGAGGCTGAGCATCCGCAACGAGACGGTGCGTTCCCGCAGTCTTGGTCTCAAGCCGACCATTGAAGACAGCCTCCAGTGCCGTATGCGGTTCAAGATCTTTAAGAAGCGGATCTCCCGCCCTCCGGCAGGAGCCGGAATCGGCCAAATGCAAGGAAAGTGATCTGCGGACAGGAGATGTGCTTTTTGACTAGCGCGCTGGGGTGAGCAGCGCAAGTCCCGGCCGACGGCGAAAAAGCCGACCTAGCAGGCGCAGTGACGGAATTCCTCTGGCGAAGGAGCGGTGGCTGGACTAGGTAGGAGGCATGTCGAAACCGTTCGAAACCTCTCTGCCGCCCATCCCCTTTTCTGACGACGATCCACCATGGCTCGCCGGGCTCAACCCCGAACAGCGCGAAGCGGTGGAGACGCTCGACGGGCCGCTTCTCGTGCTCGCCGGCGCCGGCACCGGCAAGACCCGGGTGCTGACCTGCCGGATCGCCCATCTGCTGGCCAGCGGCCGGGCCGGGCCGCACCAGATCCTCGCCGTCACCTTCACCAACCGGGCGGCATCCGAGATGGGCGAGCGTGTCGAACGCCTGATCCGCCGGCCGGTCGCCGGAATGGCGCTCGGCACCTTTCACGCGATCTCGGCCCGCTGGCTGCGCCGCCATGCCGAGCTCGTCGGCCTGACCTCGGGCTTCACGATTCTCGACACCGACGATCAGATCCGACTGATCAAGCAGATCCTGGAAGCCGAGAACATCGACGCCAAGCGCTGGACGCCGCGCCATCTCGCCCATCTGATCGACCGCTGGAAGAACCGCGCCCTCTCGCCCGACGAAGTGCCGGTGGAAGAATCGGAAAGCTTCGCGCAAGGACGCGGCGCGGCGCTCTACAGCCTCTATGAAGAACGCCTGCGCATGCTCGATGCCTGCGACTTCGGCTCGCTGATCGTCCACATGATCCGCATCTGGCAGAAGCATGACGACGTGCGGGCCGCCTATCAGGAGCGCTATCGCCATCTGCTCGTGGACGAGTACCAGGACACCAATGTCGCGCAGTATCTTTGGCTGCGTCTGCTTGCCGCCGGCCACCGCAACATCTGCTGCGTCGGCGACGACGATCAGTCGATCTACGGCTGGCGCGGGGCCGAGGTCGGCAACATCCTGCGCTTCGAGAAGGACTATCCGGGGGCGCGCGTCATTCGGCTGGAACGCAATTATCGTTCGACCGGACACATTCTCGGCGCCGCCTCGTCGCTGATCGCAGCAAACCAAGGCCGGCTCGGCAAGACGCTGTGGACCGAGGCCGGCGAGGGAGAGAAGGTCCGTATCATCGCTGCCTGGGACGGCGAGGAGGAAGCGCGCATCGTCTGCGATCTCGTCGAGGAATACCGCCGTGCCGGCCTGCCGCTCGACGATATCGCGATTCTGGTGCGCGCCGGCTTTCAGACCCGGCAGTTCGAGGAACGGCTGATCCAGATCGGCCTGCCCTATCGCGTCGTCGGCGGTCCCCGCTTCTACGAGCGTCAGGAGATCCGTGACGCGCTCGCCTATCTGCGCCTGATCCACAATCCGAGCGACGATCTCGCCTTCGAGCGGATCGTCAATGTCCCGAAGCGCGGGATCGGCAGCGCCACCGTCCAGAAGCTTCAACGCCATGCCCGCGCGACCCGCGCCCCGTTGCTGAAGGCCGCCGCCGAGCTGTCGGCAAGCGACGAGCTGCGCCCGCAGACGCGTCGCGCGCTTTCGCGCCTCGTCGAGGATTTCCTGCGCTGGCGCGAAGAGGCGCAGCGCCTCGATCACACGGCCCTGGCGCAGGTCGTGCTCGAAGAATCCGGCTATGTCGCGATGTGGCAGCAGGCCAAGGGACCGGATGCGCCGGGACGGCTGGAAAATCTCGCCGAACTCGTCCGGGCGATGGAGGAATTCGAGAATCTCGCCGGCTTTCTGGAGCATATCTCGCTGGTGATGGAAAACGAAACCTCGCCTGATGAGGAGAAGCTCTCGCTGATGACCCTTCACGCCGCGAAGGGGCTGGAATTCGATACCGTCTTCCTGCCCGGCTGGGAGGAAGGGGTGTTTCCCAACCAACGTTCGCTCGACGAGGGCGGGGTGAAGGCGCTCGAAGAGGAACGCCGGCTGGCACATGTCGGACTGACCCGCGCACGCCGCCGGGCGATCATTCTGCATGCCGCCAATCGCCTGATCCATGGGCAATGGCAGAATCTGATCCCTTCACGCTTCCTCGACGAGATCGATCCCGCGCATACCGAGGTCGAGGGACTGCCCGGCATGGCCGGTGGGCGGGCCGGTGGGATGTCCCACCGACAGATTGCGGACGGGTCCGCGCGCGCCTCGGCCGGCTTCGCCTATCAGGGCTATGATGTCGAGCTTTCCCGTGGCCCCGGCTGGGCGCGCGCGGAACGTCAGCGCCGCCTTGCCCGACAGGCGGCGGACTATCGCAGGCGTCGCAGCGAAAGCCGCGATGATGGGGCATCGGCGGTTAGCTTTGCCCCCGGCATGCGGGTCTTTCATCAGAAATTCGGTTATGGCGAGGTGCGCATGGCCGAGGGCGCCAAGCTCGTCGTCCATTTCGAAACCTCGGGCGACAAGCATGTGATGGCAAGCTTCGTGGAGCCGGCCGAGAAGCCATGACCGGAAGCGAACGGGAAACGGATCCGTCGCCCTTGTGGCTGTGGCGCCTGCGGACTTCGGCCATGGGCGCGGCGGAATTCCTCGAACGTCTGGAAGCGGCTTGGGAAAGCGGCGAGGGCGACGTGAGCACCTGCCGCTGGCTTGCCGGCAGCATCACCGGTCTGCCGCAGGACCCGGCAGGCGACGAGCGAGCAACGGTCGAGATTCTGCTCGCCGGCAATGAAGCACCGAATACCGCCGAGCGCGACCGCCTCATCCGGACCGCGATGGCGGGCGGCCGCTCCGCCGCTGCCAGTGGCAAGGAAATTGAAATTCACGACGAACCGCCGCAGCGACTGGCCCCGCGCGATTGGGTCGCGGAAAGTCAGAAGGCGCTGCCGCCGATCGCCGTCGGCCGCCTGTTCATTCACGGCAGCCATGACCGCTCGCGCCGGCGCGGCTATGGCCTTGATCTCGAGATCGAGGCGGGAGAGGCCTTCGGCACCGGTCATCACGGCACGACGCTCGGCTGTCTGGCGCTGCTGGAGGCGATGGCGCGCGCCGGTCAGCGGATGCGCCCAAAGCGCATTCTCGAGGTCGGCACCGGCTCGGGCATTCTGGCGCTGGCAGCGACGCGGCTGTGGCGCGTTCCGGTGATCGCCGGTGATATCGACCCGGCTGCCCGCCGGGTTGTGACCGCACACATGAAGACCAATGCCGTCCCAAGGCTGGCCGCCGCCAAGGGCATAGGGCCGGGTATTCTGCCGCTGGTCGCGGCCGGTACCGGCCATCGCTCGATCCGGGAAGGCGCCCCCTATGATCTGGTGATCGCCAATATCCTGCGCGGCCCGCTGATCGCGATGGCGGGCGAGCTAGTGCGACCGCTGGCCGAGGGCGGACGGCTGCTGCTCTCGGGCCTGCTCGCCCGGCAGATGCCGGGCGTGATCGCCCATTACCGCGCCCGCGGTCTGGTGTTGGAGCGCACCCTCATCATTGCGGGATGGGCGTGCCTGCTGCTGCAGCGCCCGGCCGGCATCTGCGGACACCGCCGACTGCCGGCCATTGCCCCGGCACGGACAAGCTGAATCACATGGTTGCCGACCCGTCAGGCGGCGCGCGGAAGATCCCGACGCGGAGCCTCGGCAACAAGCGGACGCGGGGCGACCGCAAGCGCGATAATCTCGGCCACCTGCTCGTCACCCGGCAGAACGCCGTGGTCGCGCATCAGATCGAAATAGCCATAGCGACGACCGAACAGTCCCTCGACCGCCAGCCGCAGATTTTCCTTCCAGTTTGCGAACATGATCGTCTCCTCGCTTCGCGTCTCACCGTCTTGGCGTCCTTTCAGATAACCCTTTGAGACGGATTGAGTAGTCTCGACGGGCTCGCACCAGCCATGCATAAAACGCATGTCTGGGCTGTTGCCGCTATGCTTTCATTGACGTAACGGAAATCCGCGAATCGGACCGGAAGGCGGGAACCCGGGCGCCACCACCCCGCCTTCGCGGTCGGCGCTTGCGGCGCGATACCGCCAATAAGCGGTCATGGAATAATGAAATGGCTGGCGACCATTAGGTCAGGCCGAGCGGAAACGGTCATGACCGAGTGGCGACGACAGCAGTCACGACGGAAGGTCGCCGACAATGATCCAAGGGGGGTGGCGGCAGGCGATGGCGAGCCTGTGTCACCAGCAAGCATTCATCCCGATGCGGAAGCGAGATCGACACCCGCCCTTCGCAGAAGGTCGAGCCAAGCCTGTTCGTCGAGGATCTCGACCCCGAAGCGTCGCGCGTCCGCCAATTTGTGACCGGCACCCGGTCCGGCAACGACGAAATCGGTCTTCTTCGAGACCGACCCCGCGACCTTCGCGCCCAACCGCTCGGCGATCGCCTTGGCTTCTGCACGGGTCATGTGCTCGAGCGTGCCGGTGAAGACGACCGTCCTGCCGGCGAGAGGCCCCTGCGCCCCGGTATCCTCTTCGGGCAGCACGGTCACCTGTGCGAGCAGGTCGTGGACGATTTCGCGATTGTGCTCCTCGCGGAAGAAATCGACAATCGCGCGCGCCGCCTTCGGACCGATCCCCTCAATATGTTCGAGCTCTTGGCGGGCATGGTCGGGATCCCCCTCAACCAGGGAAAGAAGAGCGTCGATCGTGTGGTAATGGCGGGCCAGCAGCTTCGCCGTCACGGAACCGACATGTCGGATGCCGAGCGCATAGAGAAAGCGGTGAAGCGCGACCTTGCGCCGCCGTTCGATAGCGGCAAAAAGATTGGCGACCGACTTTTCCCCCCAGCCTTCCCATGGCTCAAGGTGGATTTCGCCACGGCGT
>RFIU01000100.1 GCA_003695555.1 Alphaproteobacteria bacterium | reverse complement strand
GCCCCTGCTTGATGAACAGCACATCGGTGAGGATGTGCTCGACCTCTTCGACCTGATGGGTGGCGACGAGGATCGTCCGGCTCTCGTCGAAATACTCTTCCAGCAGGGCGGTATAGAAGTTCTTGCGGAAAAGGATGTCGAGCCCGAGGGTCGGCTCGTCGAGCACCAGCAGGCGCGCATCAATGGCCATCACGATGGCAAGATGCAGCTGCGTGATCATGCCCTTCGAGAGCGCCCGGACCCGCTTGCCCAGCGGAATGTTGGTGCGTGCGAGAAAATCCAGCGCGCGGGAGCGATCAAAGCGCGGATGCACCCCTTCGACATAATCGAGCAGATCGACGACCCTCATCCAGCGCGGCAGGGTCGCGACGTCGGCAATGAAGCAGGCATCTTCCATCAGCTGCGCCCGCTCGCGCAGCGGTTCGCGCCCCAGCACATCGAGTTCGCCCTCATAGGAAATGAGGCCCAGCATGGAATCGAGCAGCGTTGTCTTGCCCGCGCCATTGGGGCCGATGACGCCATAGATGCGCCCTAGCGGAATCTCGAAACTGCTCGGATGCAGTGCGACGAAATCGCCATAGCGTTTCGACAGAGCACGCGCCCGGATCACCGGCTTGCCGTCTGTATCATCCGAAAATTTCGAAGGTTCCGGGCAGGGGACGGACCCCGGCGCCGCAACCCGTTCCTCGGTTTCGTTCGCGCTCATGATTCCATCTCCCCTTGGGATTCGTTCGCGTCCCGTCCGCGCCCGGCGAGTTCGCTGGCCTTGCGCAGAAGCGTTTCGACATCAAGGCCGAGCAAAGCGATGCGCTCGACGATCTTCGGCCACTCCATTTCAAGAAAACAGCGCCGCTCCTCTTCAAGCAGACGCGCTCGTGCACCTTCCTTGACGAACATGCCCAGTCCCCGCCGCTTTTCGACCAGTCCTTCCGCGCACAGCTCCTGATAGGCCTTGGAGGCGGTGATCGGATTGATCCGCAGATCCACCGCGACCGTGCGCACCGACGGCAGTGCCTCGCCCTCCTTCAGGACACCGCGGAGGATCGCGTCGGTCACCTTGTTCTTGAGCTGCCGGTAGATCGGCTGGTCGTCGGTCCAGTCCGGTTTCAGCATCGGCCTGTCCTCGCTCTTTGCGCCGCATCGAAAGTGCGCAGGATCTTCCCGCACATCGGTTCGGCGCGGGCTGCTCCACCCCATCCCGCCTGCCCGCCCGGAAAGGCCGGAACGTGGTTCCGAACGCCTTCCGGGCAGGAGGGAGGGATCACCCGGCCCGCCATCACGCCTAGACCTGCGCCAAGCTTGCCGGGGTCGAGCCGAAACCGCCGGACAACCGACCGAAACCGCGCTGGCGGCGGCGGGCACGGCGGACCGAATAGGTCGAACGCCCGGAGCGGGGAGTGCGGCGTTCCTGCCGATTGTCAAACTTCGCTGCCGTAATCATCTTCTTTCTCCTTTTCCTCTCTCGCTGTCGTGACCCGAGCCGATCGGGATCGTGCGCCGGGCCGGGTAGCGGCTTTCCGTACCGCCTAGGTGTACTGGTTGACTATAACACCATGTCTGACATGTCAAGCGGTGTTTTATCACACTAGCACACCAATTCGCTATTTTGTTACAAGCCTTTGTTTTGCTGAAATTTTTTTCGATGAGAAAAACGTCGATGAACGAGCGGAAGCGGGCGCGAACAACTGGCCGCAGGCCTGTCAGCGTCATTTTTTGGTGCGAATCGGCACCGGGAAGATGAATCGCCTGCCATTGATGGCACGGGGTGTGGGCGCGACAAGAGCGCTTGCGTTCCCGGCCGGGCTCCTACCGGCTTGCCTGCGACTGGCGCCTTGCCTAGATAGGGCAGTCAGGAACGGGCGGCCAGAGCCACGGGCGGCTTCGCCCTCCCGATTCCCGCGTAGCGTTTCGGGCCGGCTTAGCTCAGCTGGTAGAGCAGCGGTTTTGTAAACCGAAGGTCGGGGGTTCGAATCCCTCAGCCGGCACCAGCGCCTTCTGGATTCGGGACACGTGCCGACCGAATGGCGGACTGCCTCAGGCGCGCGAGCCCTTCTTCCACCGAAACCACCGGCCGATAGCCGAGTTCGCTGCGCGCGCGATCGATCCTGAGGGTGCAGGGGCAGGCCAGCATCGCCGCCACCATCCGGGTGATCGGCGGTTCGCGTTCGGGGGCAAGGAAACGCCAGGTCGGCTCGACGACGAAGGCGATCGTTCGCAGCCATCCGCCCGGCACCGACCGATCGGGCAACGTCAGCCCGATGCTGGCCGCCAGCCGGGAAAGAAAGTCGCGCAGCGTCACGGTCTCGCCATCGGTGATGAAAAAGACCGATCCGCCTTCTCCATGCTCGAGCGCCAGCGCGATCGCCCGAGTCAGATTGTCGATGTGGGTGGTGCTGGTCGCTGCCCGGCCATGATCGACCCAGGCGAAACGCCCGGTTTCGACCATCTGTGCCAGAGCCGGCAGCAGGGTCCGATCACCCGGCCCCCAGATCATCCTCGGCCGCAGCACGATGGTGCGAAATCCGCGGACCGGATCGTCGGCGGCACGGACCAGTCGTTCGGCCTCGGCCTTGGTGCGGGCATAAGGATAGGGCGAGCGCAGGGCGAGCGGCAGATCGTCTTCGGCGATGTCGCACATCGGCTGGCCATGAAAGAGTGCGGCTTCGGTGCCGATATGAATGAAGCGTCGCACGCCCGCCTCACGAGCGACAGCAAGCAGACGGGCCGTGCCGGCGACATTGACGCGCCGGAAATCCCTCCATCGCCCCCACGCCCGGACATGTGCGGCCGCATGAACGACCGCCTCGCATCCGGCGAGATGCGTGCCCGAAACACTCTCGAGATCGCCGCGTACCGGCTCGCCACCAGCGGCACGGATCGCCCGATCGCTCGCCTCGCTGCGCGAGAGGGCGCGCACCCAATATCCCGCATTCGACAAGTAGCGGACCGTTGCCGCGCCGACGAAGCCCGATCCACCCGTCACGAAAATGTCGGCGGACATGCCGTCACCCTTTGCCCGTCTTGTGATCCGTAAAGGAATGTTCGCCCCCTGTTACCTTTTGTTAACTTCTGAATCATAGGATCCTGCTTGAATCGGCTGGTGCGCCCCCATGGGGCAATCCTGCCCCGGGATACCCTTGGCGCCAGCCGGAATGCACGACGCAATGCCGGATGCCAATCGAATGGGAGAAGACCGATGGCCCTGATCGGCGAGAACGGCCTTCATTCGCTGGTTACCCCGCCATCGACGGACAATCCGCCCGCCAGCCGCGAGATCGACAATCGCAGTCAGGGTAGCGGACGTGCCGGTCGTGCGGATGCCCCCGGCGCACGGGGAGGCGGTGAAAGCGGCGCGTCGGGTGTCGTTGTCGATCTCTCTCCGGCGGCCCGCAATGTCGTCGAGACCGGTTCGCTCGCGGTACGCGCAGCCGATACAGCGCCGGCGGCCAATGACGGGCTCAGTGCACTTCGCGGCAACGGCGCAGCGTCCGCCGATCGTGAGTCGGCCGAAGCCGTTCAGGCAGGGCCGGATGGCGACGGCGATGCCGATGACCGTCTTGCGGCGGCCCGTGCCAATGATCGTCGTGCCAGCGACACGGCGGCCGCCGCACGCAATCGTCCGACGCCAACGGGACGCGCAGGCAGCCGTTTCGACCTCACCATCTGATCTTTGGATCATTCAGACAGTCCCGGAACGCGGCGACGCATCGGCCATGGTCGGCGCGCCGTTCCGATTGCCTGAAGCCTAATAATCCTGTTCGCGGAAGACGTGACGCACATCGCGATTCCAGCGCGTCTCCCAGGCTTCGAGCAGGCTTTCGGCCAGCGTCCGCCCATCCGCGACGATCTCGTCCAGGGTCGTGAGGAAGATCGTCTCGTCCTCTCCACGGGCATTGCAGCATTGACGTGCGCGCAGGCCGTCGCGCGCGATCTGCAACAGCTCGGCGAGCCATTCTCGCACCGGGCGTCCGCGAAAGCGGGTCGCCAGCCCCCGGCGCGGCGCTTCCATCCGCAAGGCCAGGATCTCGTCCACCGACCAGTCGCGGACCATGCGTGAGGCCGCCTCCAGCGAGGCATCGTCATAGAGCAGACCGACCCAGAAGGCCGGCAGGGCGCATAGCCGCGCCCATGGCCCGCCGTCGGCGCCACGCATCTCGAGAAAGGATTTCAGGCGCACTTCAGGAAAGACCGTCGTCAGATGATCTTCCCAGTCCTTGCGGGTGGCGCGCACGCCGGGAAGCTCCGGCAGGCGTCCCTTGATGAAATCGCGAAACGAACGACCCGCGACATCGTGATAATGCCCGTCGCGCTCGACGAAATACATCGGCACATCAAGCACCCAATCGACATAGCGCTCATAGCCGAAGCCCTCCTCGAAGACGAAGGGCAGCATGCCGCAGCGATCGGGGTCGGTATCGGTCCAGACATGGGAGCGATAGGACAGCCAGCCGGTAGGCCTGCCCTCCTTGAAGGGGGAATTGGCGAACAGGGCGGTCGCGAAGGGTTGCAGGGCGAGCGCGACCCGAAACTTGCGGATCATGTCGGCCTCGCTCGAAAAATCGAGATTTACCTGCACGGTCGTCGTGCGGAACATCATGTCGAGCCCGTGGCCGCCCTTCTTCGGCATATAGGCGCGCATGATCCGATAACGCGCCTTCGGCATCATCGGAATCTCGTCAAGTCGGGCAGTCGGATGAAAACCGAGGCCGAGGTAGCCGACACCGAGTTCCTCGCCGATGGCCCGAACCTGATCGAGGTGGGTGTTGATCTCGCGGCAGGTATCATGGAGCGTCTCGAGCGGCGCGCCGGAGAGCTCCAGCTGCCCGCCCGGTTCGAGCGTGATCGAGGCCCGTGTATCGTCATGAAGCGCGATCAGATTGCCTTCCTCGTACTTCGGCTTCCAGCCGAAGTGCTGCAGGCGCTCCAGGATCTCGCGGATGCCGCGCTCGCCCTCATAGGGGACCGGTGCCAGCGACGAGCGATCGAACACGAATTTCTCGTGTTCGGCGCCGATCCGCCATGCACTCTTCGGCTTTTCCCCTTCGGCCAGGACGGCGATCAGGTCCGCCCTCGTCAGCTCTTCGTGCTCACTGCCCGCCACGTCGCTCTCCCCGTGCGCGTTCCCGCCCCGATCGCGGCCATTCTTCGGGCGGATCCGCCGGCCGATCATTGTGTTTGGTCGGCGCCTTCCTCGCATGAGCGGATTTCGCAATCAAGCCGTGCTGCGATCAGCGCCAGTCCGGCGAGCGCTGCCGTCTCGGCCCTCAGGATGCGCGCGCCCAGCGAAACCGTGCTGAGCACGCCGCTCTCCGCCTCGACTTCCGCCATTCGCGCATGCTCCTCATGCGTGAAGCCGCCCTCGGGGCCGACCAGGAGTCCCGCCCCACCTGCGGGCAGGCCGTCATGCACCAGGCATTCACCGAGGTGCGGTGCCGCCATCCTCTCACGAGCGGCAAACAGTCGCCGGTCCTGCGGCCATTGCGCCAGCAGCTGATCGAGGACCAGCGGCTCGGCGATCTCCGGCAGCGAGAGGCGCTCGCACTGTTCGGCCGCCTCGCGGGCAATGGCATGCCAGCGCTGGGCATTGACCCGGCGCGTCTCGCCGCGCCGGACGATGACGGGCACAAGACGCATGACGCCGAGCTCGGTCGCCTTCTCGATGATCCACTCATTGGCGTTGCGCTTGACCGGTGCGAAAGCGAGCCAGAGGTCGATGGCGGGATCGTCACGCTGCGCTCGAAGACAATCTTCGAGAACGAGGACAAGACTTCGCCGTTCAAGCGAATCGATCCGCGCGCACCATTCCCCGTCGCGACCATTGAACAGGCGCACCCTGTCACCCGGTCCGCGCCGCAGCACATGATGGAGATAGTGGCGCATGTCCTCGCCCACCGTCAGGCGCCGGCCGGGACCATCCAGGGGGTGTGTGACGAACAGGCGAGGCGGCGCCCGGCCTTCGTGGCGGCCACCGGTTTTCGTGTTCGTCGGGCGCGCGCCCGCTTTCTCCTCTCGACAGTTACGAGTCGTCATGGGGGCAGGCATGCACAGGCGTTCGCCCATCCGTCAAGCATCGGTGAAGACGCCCGGGCCGCTCGGGGGGTCAGCATCGCCCTCTTGCCCGGCCGCCCACCGCCCCCTAAGCTCGACCGACCCAGCCGCATGGCGAGCGGAAGAACTGATCCGATCCTGATGGAGAGAGCATGGACCACCAAACACCCCCCTCTGGCGAGCGGACATGCGGACGGCCGCAGACACCGGCCCGTCGCCCAACGGAAACCCCCTATGGGCGCAAGAGGGGACGGGCGGTGCGACGGGAGGGACGAAGCCGATCGGCGTTTCCGGTGCTCCTTTCCCTGTTTGCGGCAATCGGCATCTTCTCGGGCCCATCCCTGGCTAGGGTGCAGGACGCGCCGCCCCCCTCGAACGAAGAGGCGGCGCGCCATGATCTTGACAAGAGCCCTCTGCTGCGCACCGCCGAACAGCTCGGCCTGCTCGCCGGTGAGGCCGAATACTGCAAGGTCGAAGATGACGAGCTCGACCAGTTCATTGCGATGGCCCATGCCAGGATCGCGACGATGGCGCGCAAGGACCCCCTCTCGATCGCGGGTGCGCGGATGGAATTCAATGCCTATGCGGCGCTCGGTCGGGCGGATGGGCCGAAAGAGGGCTGCCGGGCCTTTCTTGACCGTTTTCGCGCTGCCCGGCGCAGCCTTCAGTAGCCCGGCCCACGGTGGCGCGGTCGGCTTGCCGGCTCAGGGCGAGACGATTTGCTCCCCCGGTCCAGCGACGCGGATGAAAACCGGCCCGATGATCTCGTCTCGGCGATCGGGCCAGGCGGCCTCCAGCGAGCGCTCGACGAAACGGGCGAGAAGCGGGCCGACCCGGCGATCGGCCTCCGTATCGAAGAAGACGAGCCCCGGCCCCTTGTAAGGGTAAGTGGCGTGAACGTTTTCGTTCAGATTGATCGTCACCTTGCGATCCAGGATCGTGGTGCCGTCGGCGCCGACAATCCTGATCCGGCCGACCGCATAGGAGTGTCCCGCACCGAGGAACGCGATCGGATGGTTGGCGACTTTGAGCGTCTTGATCCGATAGATGATGTGGCCACGAAATTCCGGAACGGATCGGCGAAGGTTGTAGATGGTCGCGGCCTTGAGCAGATTGGCCATTGAATAGTTCTCGAGTTTCGGGATCAGCCGCTCTCCCGCGTGCTGGATGTCGCGGCGGGGCATGCTCGTCCCACGATTCAGAATGCTGCCCCGTTGAACCGTTCCGAACGAGCGATAGCGCCGCCAGCGCTCTTCCATGATCCGCTCGATCCGGTCGATCTGTGCTTGCCTTTTGGCAAGCTTGCGCGACCAGGTCACCTCGACCATGACGGAACCCATGGAGCGAAGAGGATCATCGCGCCGCTCGCCGATGGGTACAGGAACCGCCTGTGCGCCTGCCGCCATCGCAGTCGCCCAGTAGGGGAAGAGGCAAAGAGCGAAGGCGGTGACCAGCAGGGCGCAAACGCCATGCGGAACCCGCGGGCGACCGGCGGCTGCCCTGCTCATGGCCCGACCTTCCATGCCTGCAAAGGCCTTCGGACCAACCGTCGAGTGATGCCGGAAGCGGGGTTTTCCCGCTGCCCGGTGCCGGAAGGGCAACCCGTCTTCGCGATCCACATGATACACTCTTCCCATCATGACATGCGGGACATTCTGAACCCTGCCGGATGAACCACGCTTGAACGCCCGGATCGAGGAGAGGGAAATGTTGATCCAATCATCAGGCAAGCGCAAGGGCCGCAAACCGGTCAGGCGACGCTTCAGCCGCGGCAGCATGCCGGCGATGGCTCTTGCCCTGTTGCTGATCCTCAATCTTGCGGCGTGTGCGAAGGTTTCCACCGGCCTGAAGGTGCTGACTCATCGGCCGAGCGGCGACCCGACCGCCATCCATGCCGGTCGCTATGAAAGCGATCCCGACCATCGCTTCCTGATCCTGGAGGTGGATCATCTGGGGTTTTCACGGGTTCCCGCCCGCTTCGAGAACTGGTGCGCCATCCTGGACATCGATCCGCAATCTCCCGAACGCACCCTGGTGCAAGCGGAAATCGCGACCGCCAGCCTGACCACCGGTGTGCCGGCGATCGATGCGCGGATCCACCGTCTGCTGAACAGCGAACGCTATCCGACGATCCGCTTCGTCTCACAGAAGGTGGAGCGGACGGGCCCGGCCGAAGCCCGCCTTTTCGGTACCGTAACGATGGCCGGACGAAGCGCGCCGGTGGCAATGCGAGTGGTCTTCAATGGCGGCGGGCGCAATCCGCTGACCGGCCGCTATACGCTCGGATTTTCCGCCATCGGCCGGCTCGACCGGTCGCGGTGGGGGCTCGGCAAATGGAGACCGGCGGTCGGCGATCGCGTGGATTTCCGGGTCGAAGCGGAATTCGTCATGTCCCCCTCAAGCGATCATGCGACCGTCGGGAAGGGCGCGGGGTCTCGCAATCGAGGCGAGCAGGAGCGGCGGTGAAGCCGCCACCGCCGCTTCATCCCCCGGTCGTCAGTTGTTGGGATAGGCGATATCCTCATTGGGACCACTGATCCGGACGATGATCGGCCCGACGAAATCCTTCTTGTGCTCGGGCCATACCTTGGACAGCGCCTTCTTCACGGACCAGGCGACCGTCGGCCCGACGCGATTGTGCTCGTCGGTTTCGGCAAAGGCCAGCTTGGGACCCGAATAGGAGTTGTCGACGGTGTAATCGACGACCAGATTGGCCGAGATGTCGTCCGCCTTGCCGACGAGATTGCCCTTCGCATCACGGACCTCGACCGAACCGATCACATAGGACGAGGCGCCACGCAACAGTGCGACATCGTGATTGTCCACCTTCAGCGCCTTGATGTGATAGCGGACCGTTCCCTCGAAATCGGGCAAAGCCCGATCCAGCTCATAGCGGGTAACCGCCGCGATCAGATGGTTGAGGGTATAGTCCTTGACATCCGGGATCAGCAGCTCGTTCGCCCATTTGACCTTGGCGAAACGGGTCCTGGTGTTGCGCAGAATTCCCGCCTCGCGATAGCTGCGGGCATAATAACGGTTATTGCGGAAGCGCTGCTCGAGCATCTGCTCGATGGCATCGATCGCCGCCACCTTGTCGGCCAAGGGCTGGCCATAGGTGACCTCGACCTTCACTTTCTGTGTATCCGCGCGCGCCGTTGACGGCGCGGACGCAAGCAGGCCGATCGCGGCAAGACCGAGCAGACATCCGGCGAACGCCCGCCATCCCTTTCTCAATGCCTGGCTCTGCATGATACCTCCTCCTCGTCTCTTGATGCCCTGCTTGGAGCCATCGGCCATCCATGCAGCAAGAACGCCCTGTCCCAGTCTGAAGTTCCTGCCACGCAGGACATGAACCGGCGATGAAGGAAGAGGTCGCGACAAGTCCGGCACATGGGTCGCGTGGGAAACATCAATCAATGGAAATAGCTCGCGCCATTGATGTCGAAGGTCCCGCCGGTCGCATGATCGGCGAGCCCGGCGAGCAGAAAGGCGGCCAGATTGCCGATCTCGCGCGGCGGCACCGCCCCGCCGATCGGAATTTCCGCCAGCATATGGGCGTTCTCGGCTGCCTCGATGCGCGGCAACACGCGTTCGGTTCGGGTCCAGCCCGGCGCGATGATGAAGGCACGCACGCCCTGCTTGGCATAGCCTTTTGCGATCGAGCGGGTCAGCGCCACCACCGCACCCTTCGATGCCGCATAGTGCATGGCATCGGGAAGGTCGCCGCGAAAGGCGGCGCGGCTTGCGATATTGACGAGGCGCCCGCCGCCACGTTCCTTGAAGTGAAGAATGGCCAGACGCGAAAGATCGGCCACCGCGCGGATATTGACCCGCCAGCAGGCGTCCCAGTCGCGCGCCCAGTCGGTTTGCGGACCCTCCGGAGCGCTGTAGGGCATGACCGCGGCATTGTTGACCAGTCCGTCGAGGCGGCCGCGCCAGCCGCATACCTCTTGCCAGAGCCTGCGCACCTGCGCCTGCTCACCGAGATCGGCGCGTAATGAACACGCCCGCGCGCCGAAACGCGCCACCAGACGATCGCAGGCCGCCGGCTCGCTGTGCCAATGGAGCGCGACATGCGCCCCGCATTCGAGCAGGGTTTCCGCGATCGCCGCCCCGATCCCGCGCGATGCGCCGGTCACCAGAATCGTCCGCCCTTCAAGATCCACCTTCATCATCCCTGCTCCCGTTCCAGTCCCGGGCGAACAGCATCGCCGCATCATCGAAGCACTTGAATTCCAGAATGTTGCCGGAAGGATCGGCGATGAAGAAGGTCCCCTGCGCCCCCTCTCTGGCGGCAAAACGCTCGCGCGGGCCGATCAGAAAGTCCACCCCGTGACCGGCCAGCCGGTCACGAAGCGCAGCCCAGGCGGGGCGCGTCAGGACGACGCCGAAATGCGGCACCGGCACCGCATCGCCATCGACAGGATTGCGGCCGGCAACCGGCGCATCCCTTCTCTCGACCAGATGGGCGGTAATCTGATGACCGAAAAAATCGAAGTCGATCCAGCGGCGATCCTCGCGCCCGACCGGACATCCCAGCAGATCCGCATAAAAGCGGCGCGCAGCGTCCAGATCGTCCACCGGAAAGGCGAGGTGGAAGGGGGGATGCCGCAGGAAATCTCGCGCGCCGGTCATGGGTGCGTCTCCTCCTCGCTCTGTGCGTCCCCGACCAGCGGTGCATGTGGCACGGGGCCCGCCTCGCTCATCGTTACCCGCACCCGATAGATCTCGGCGATGCGCTCGGGGGTCAGGACCTCGTGCGGGTGG
Source organism: Alphaproteobacteria bacterium (assembly GCA_003695555.1). Taxonomy (GTDB): domain Bacteria; phylum Pseudomonadota; class Alphaproteobacteria; order Sphingomonadales; family Rhodothalassiaceae; genus J084. The sequence goes on along the minus strand of RFIU01000100.1, from coordinate 6,726 downwards.
CCGTCGGCGATCAGCCGCCCGTGATCAAGAAGCAGCAGGCGGTCACAATAACGCCAAGCCGACGGGAAGTCATGCAGGGCGATGACGACGGCCATGCCGTCATTTCTCACCATGCCGTGAAGCAGGGAAAGCAGTTCCATCCGATAATAGGGGTCGAGGGCCGCCGCCGGTTCGTCGGCAAGCAGCACGTCGGGTTCGCCGGCAAGGACGCGCGCCAGCATCACCCGCGCACGTTCTCCGGCGGAAAGCCGGTCCACGCGCCGCGCCCGGAAACGCCGGGTACGGGTCAACTGCATGGCCCGCTCGATGGCCGCAGCATCCTGTTCGCGCCAGGGGTCGGCCCAGCTCAGATGCGGGATCCGTCCGAGCGCCACTGCCCGTTCGACGGTCACCGGCCAGTGCAGCTCGCCTTCCTGCGCCAGCCAGGCGATTCGCCGCGCTCGCTCAGCCGGCTCGAGGCGAGCAAGCGACCGGGCATCGATTTCCACCCTACCCTCATCCGGTGTCAGCAGCCCGGCGAGGACGCGCAAGAGCGTGGATTTTCCGGCACCGTTGGGCCCCATCAGCGCAACCATCTCGCCGGTGTGAATTGAAATTTCGATGGCATCAAGCAGCGCCCGATCCCGTCGAACGACACGCAGGCCGCGGGCGCTCAGTAGGGTGCCGGCCTTGCTCATGCCGCCCTCCAGCGATTGGCCCGCCAGATCAGATTCAGGAAGACCGGTGCCCCGACGAATGCCGTCACCACCCCGATATTGAGGGGCTGCGCAGTCGGCATTATCCGCGTCAGGGCGTCGGCCACGAGCAGCAGCAGCGCTCCGCCGAGCGCGCTCGGGCGGAGCAGGCGCTCGGGGGCATGATCGACGAAGGGGCGCAGAATATGCGGAACCACCAGACCGACGAAGCCGATCGCGCCGGAGACCGCAACCGCACCACCGACCGCGATCCCGGCGCCCATGATCACCATGATGCCAAGTCGCTCGACCCGCACGCCGAGCGAGCGCGCCGTCTCTTCACCGAGGGTCAGCGCCGACAGCCCGCGTCCGGTCGCCAGCAGCAGGCCGAGCCCGACGATCACGAAGGGGGCGGCAAGACGCACATCGGCCAGGCTGCGGTTCTCGAAACTGCCCATCAGCCACGAGACCATGTCGGCGAGCGCAAAGGGGTTGGGTGACAGATCAAGCAGCAGTGCCGTCGCCGCTGCCGCCAATGCATTGATTCCGACGCCGGCAAGAATCAGCACCAGCGTCCCGGCACCGGCACGCACCAGCGCCACCAGCAGAGCGGTAGTGGCGAGCGCGCCGCCCATCGCCGCGAAGGGCAGGGAAAGGCCGGGACTGCCCATCGCACCGAAATAGAGCACCGCCACCGCCCCGAGCGAGGCGGAGGCCGAAACCCCGATCACTCCCGGCTCGGCGAGCGGGTTGCGCAGAAAGCCCTGCAACGCCGCCCCCGCCGACCCCAGCGCACCGCCGACCAGCAGGGCCAGCAGAGCGCGCGGCAAACGGATCTCGACCAGAATGAGCCGTGCCAGACGGTCATGATCCTTGTCAAAGAGGGACAGCAGAGGCGCCGGGCCGTTCGGCCCGCTTGCAAGATGCAGAAGAAGCGCCGGCACCAGCAGCAGGACCAGCCAGACGAGCAAGCGTCGTTCATGCATCGCGGCCGTCTTCATGATGGCCCCTCTTTGCCGACATCCCCGGACGCAATCCGAGGACCGAGCTCAGCAACGATCCGTTCGGCCGCCTCCACCGCGAAGAAGCCGGCGCATCCCCAGCTTGCCGCCGGCACCGGGATGCGTCGCGCCGAGCGCAGCAGGCGGCGGGCGAGCGGATGACCGGTCAACCGCCAGCTTTCCTGCCAGCCGTGGCGCGCGGCGAAGAAGCTGGTAATCACGAGGTCGGGGTGAAGGGCCGCAACGTCCTCGAGCCGCAACCGCGACCAGCCCGTGATCCCGCGCTCGGCGAGAAGATTGCGCAGACCCGCAAGTCGCAGCAGGCGATCGACATAGGTGCCGGCACCGGTCGTCACGCCGGATGGCGTCAGATAGAGGACGCGTGGCTTCGCCTTCGCCGGAAGGGCGGCGGCGCGGTCTTGCAAGGAGGCCATGCGCCGCTTCGTTTCTTGGATCACCGACTCTGCCCGGGCCGAACGGCCCATCGCCGAGCCCAGTCGTCGCAGGGCGGCAAAGGAATCCTCGATGCGCGCCAGATAGCCGAGCCGGACGACGCGCAGCCCCGCGCGTTCGGCAAGATCGGCGGCCCGCGCATGTCCGGCAGTGGTCACCACCAGACCGGGATTGAGGCCGATCAGTCCCTCGATTCCATCGATTAGCCGTGGCAGATCGGGGGCATGCCGACCGGCCCAGGCATAAGGCGCGTCGGCTTCCGACGACAAAGCGGCGATCTCCGCCCTGTCGGCCAGCGCCAGCAGATGCGCATCGGCGCAATAGTCGAGACTCGCGATCCGGCGCGCGGGCATCGGCGGGATGGATGCGGACGCGGATGCGGCCGAGGCGGGCGAATCGTCGTGCCCTGTCCCGGCCGTTCCCGCGGCAGACATGGCGAGCATCAGGACGAGCGCGGCGGACATGAGGCGAAGCCGGCGAAGCGCCCGTGGCAGACCACTTCGCCGAAAGTCTGCAAGACACCCGCCCATGGTGTTCGTCCCGTCTGCCATGCATCCCTCCCGGCCTGAGACGATCGTCAATAGCGTGCGGTCAAACCGCCGAAGACGCCGATGCCGGGCGTATTGAAGCCCAGCACGTCCTGATAGCGGCTGTCGAAGAGATTCTCGACCCTTGCCGTCAACCACAAGGGGCCGGCCAGACGATAGCGCAAGGCCGCGCTCGCCAGCCAGTAGGCGGAAAGCGGAACCCTTGGTGCCGGGAAGGCCGAAAAGTCGAAGTCGCGCTGCCGCCCGTGATAGCCGATATCGAGATTGGCATCACCGCGCCCGCCGGCGAAGAACCAGCTGCCGCCCAGACTCGCGATGTGCGTCGGCCGGCGCACCTCGATCGCTCCGTCGGCCTCTCGGGCCTTGAGATAGGTATAGGAGCCGAGCAGCCGAAGATCGAAGAGCGGCCACCAGGAAAGCGACACCTCCACGCCGCGGCGCTTCGACTTGCCTTGCCGGTTCTCGACTGTCGAGGTGAAGGTGGCGAAATCGAAGACGGTGGCGATCTCGTTCTTCAGAGTCGAACGGAATCCGGTGACATCGAGATAGAAACCCTCGGTCGGGGCGATCCGCAGCCCGGCATCGAAACCGCGCCCGCGCTCGGGACGCACCTCGGGATTGCCGACGAACGAGCCGGGGAAGAAGCCGAAGCGTTCGAAGAAGGTGGGGTCGGCATTGCCGGTGCCGTAGCTCGCATGAAGGATGATCGCCTCGCTCACCGACCATGAGGCGGCCGTCCGCCAGGTGGTGTCGTTGCGGAAGGTCCGATTGTCGTCATGACGCACGCCGAGACCGATGTCGAGACGCTCACCGAGGTCGGCATGATACTCGCCGACAAGCGAAACCTGCCGGTCGTTCTGTTTCTGGTTCTGCGGCGAATCCGGGCTCGGCCCCTTGGCGCGGAAATCGAAGTGCTCATATTCGAGGGCGGCCGTCAGACGCTGTTGCGCCGGGCCCGTCTCGAAACGCAGACTCGTCTGCCAGGTGAGCTTCTGCCGCCCGCCTGAAAAGCTGCCCGAGAAATCGCCGTTCGCAAAATTGTCGGTATCCGTATCGGTGAAGTCGGCAGCGACGAGATGCGTCCAGCGCCCGCCGAGCAACGACAGCCGCGCATAGCCTCGCCCGTAGAAGCCGGTAAAGCGCCGGACATTGTTCGCATCGAGGACGAGGCCGCTGAAGAAATCCTGGCGGTCGAATTCGCTGCGCGCATCGACGTAACGGGCGACCAGCCCGACTTCCAGCCGTTCGCTCGGCCGGGAGACGAGCTTTCCGTTCACCATCGCATTGCGATAGCCGTCCTTCTCGGGCCCCGAGGGGGAAGCGGAAACGCCATCGGTCCGGAAGAAGGCGGCCGAGAGCCCCGCCCTCGTCCTCTCGCCCGCGAGACCTGCAAACCCGTCGATCCGGAAGGTGCCGAAGCTGCCGCCTTCGGCGTTGAGCGCGAAATCGCGCGGCGCTTGCGGCAGACGGGTGAGGATGTCGATGACGCCGCCGAGTGCCTCCGAGCCATAGAGCGCGCTCTGCGGCCCGCGCAGCACCTCGATTCGGGAAATGCCGCTGGTCATCAGATCGGCGAAATCGAGTTCGAAGCCGCTCACCGGATCGTTCATCTCGATGCCGTCGAGCAGCACGAGAGTATGATTGCCCTCCGATCCGCGAATGCGAACCTGCGTCTGCGATCCGAACGGGCCGGTTCGGCTGACCTCGACGCCGGGCACGTCGCGCAGCAGCAGCGAGACCTGCGTGACACCGCGTGCGGCGATCCAGTCCTGATCGATGACGCTGATCGCGGAAGGTGCGCGGCGCAACGGCTGCGGGACCCGCGCCCCGAGCACGACGATCTCCTCGAGCGGAGAGGCCGATTTCTTCCGCTTTTCCTGCCTCTGTCGCTTCTGGCGCTGTTCGCCGTTCGTCTGCTGTTTCCGTATCGTTCCGTCCGCCGCGGTCGCTTCGTCTGCATGGACGAGAGGGGGGGCGAATGCCGGCGAAAGGATGGTGCCGCAGAGAACAAGAGCGGCCAGGCGCCGGGCCGCGCAATGAGAAGGAATCCGATGATGCTCGGTCACGTGTCGACTCCCTGACTGAGGCGCGCGGGGCGGACATCCCGTCCGGCCCAAGCATTCGCGCCATTCTCCCAAGTCGAGGAAGAGACACCGACCGGCTCGCCTGAGCACCTTGGAGCAGTCCCAAGCGAGAGGACGCCCGAAGTGCTGCTCCTGCCACCGGATGATGTCGGGAAGACGGGGCGATCCGCGTCCCGGCGCCGGTCTCCCTTCCTCGGTTCCGGTGTCGCCGTGACGGTCCAGATCACATCCCGCGCTTCGATGCTGGCCCCGGCATCGAAGACAGGCGACGTGGTGGCAGGTCTCCTGGCTTGCGGGTCATCGACGTCTTCCGCCGCCTTCCCGGAAGAAAGACGCGACCGACATCGGTGCGGGCGCGTTGCGCTTCCAGTGGCGCGATTGGCGGAAGGTCTTGCCGCTCACAGTTGCGGGCACAGCCGCGGAATTTCACCGCGTTCCCTCTTGGCCCCGATCAACGGGGAACCACCGACTTCGCTTCTAGACCTCTTTCCCGCCGGGGAACAAGAGGCAAGTCAGGAAAGAGGGCATGAGGAGAAGATCGCCAAGGCCGCCAAACAAGGATCGCCCTCCCTCATTCCCCCTCGATACGGTCGTCTTCGGGATCGTCGAGGAGGATGCGTTCGGCGGCCCCGTCGAGATCCTCATACTGATCGTGGCGCACGCTCCAGATGAAGGCGAGAAGCCCGAGAAACCCCAGAAACAGGGCGAGCGGGATGAGAATGGCGAGAATGCTCATCGTTTCTCTTCGAAGGCCGGAACATGCCCTGGTGCCGCGCTCGCCGCGCCGTCTGCGGCTTTGCCCGCACCCGCTTCCAGTGGTGGTCCGCCGAGCCGCAGGCGCAGGGCGTTGAGCGTGACGGTGATCGAGGAGCTCGACATCGCGATGGCCGCGATCAGCGGCGTCACCAGTCCGGCCACCGCCAGCGGCACGGCAACCGCATTATAGGCAAAGGCGAGGGCGAAATTCTCGATCACCCGACGATGGGCGAGGCGGGCGATGTCGATAGTCTCAATGACGGGGCGCAGATGCCGCCCCCGGAAGACGAGATCGGCCGATGCGCTGGTGATATCGGCAGCCTCGGCCGGCGAGATCGACACGTCCGCCGCCTTCAGCGCCGGCGCGTCATTGAGGCCGTCGCCGACCATCAGCAGCCGGTGACCCGCCTGCTTGAGGCGCTCGATTTCTGCGATCTTGTCGGTCGGAGCAAGCCGGGCGCGCCAGTCCTCGATGCCGAGTGCGCGCGCCACCCGTTCGGCTACCGCTTCCCGATCGCCCGACAGCATGACGATGCGCAGCCCCCGCTGCTTCAGGGCGACGACCATCTGGCGCGCGTCGGGCCGCAGCCGGTCATGAAAGAGGAAGTGCACGCTCTCCCCCGCCCCCCAGCGCAGCCACAGCTTAGAACCGGGCGCGTCGTCAGCGACCGTCGTTTCATCCGCCGCCGTCTCGCAGACCCATTCTCGCCGGCCGAGCCTGACCCGTCGGCCATCGGCCACCGCCTCGATCCCCATGCCGGGCTCTTCGCGTACCGATTCAAGACGCAGCGGCGGCGCATCGTTACCGACCGCCTCGACCAGACCGCGAGCGAGAGGGTGGTGCGAATGGCGCGCCAGTGCGGCGGCGAGCGCGAGATCCGCCGCTGCGATCTCGTGCGCATTGGCGAGCTCGGGCCGCCCCTCGCTCAAGGTCCCGGTCTTGTCGAAGACCACCGTATCGACCTTTGCCAGGCGTTCGAGCGCATCGCCCGATTTCAGCAGCACCCCGCGGCGGAACAGGCGGCCGGCTGCCACGACGTGCACCACCGGCACCGCCAGCCCCAGGGCGCAGGGACAGGTGATGATCAGCACCGCAACGGCATTCATCATCGCCGGATACCAGCCGATACCGCCGATCACCCACCAGCCTAGGAAAGTGCCGGCGGCGAGCAGATGGACCGTCGGCGCATAAGCCTGTGCCACCCGATCG
>RFIU01000099.1 GCA_003695555.1 Alphaproteobacteria bacterium | reverse complement strand
CCGCATCATATGCGATCGCGTCTGTTCAAGCTCGGGCGATCGTAAGCAGCCTCGCCACCACTTGCCCGCCGGCCGAGGCAGACCGATCACCGGCGGTTCAGGATCCGTGGCGCATCATCCATTCGCGTGCGGCACGCTGGGCGGTAGCAATCTCGGGGGGCGCCATTTCTGCCGCCAGTTCGCGGCGTTCGACCTCGGCCTGGCGGACGCCGCAGCATGCGGCGAGATTGAACCATTTGTGCGCCGCCACCAGATCGCGCGGCACGCCCTGACCCAGCGCATAATAGAGGCCGAGATCATAGAACGCCTTCGCATCGCCATGTTCGGCCGCCTGCAAACGTTCGCCCAAGAGCTTTCGCAACTGCCGATCTTGCCTGGCCATCGCCATCGGCTCCCTCTCCATCCGGGGGATCCCCGGCCCGTTCCTATCGTTCGTCACACGCATCGACACCGCCCTGCCGGCCCCAGCACGTCAGCGCCCCGGCATAGGTCGCGCGCTGTGTCAATGGTTCGTTGCTTCGGTTTGAAATTTGGTTAACGGCGCTGCAACGCTGGGGAGAGGAAAGAAGGCCCCGAATTCCATCGGCCATCCTGCCGATCTTGCGATTTGCTTGTCTGCCGCTCTCTCATTGGACCGATCGGGAATCGCGATCCGCCATTGACGAAAGGTCGGCAGGCGCGGGGAGGAAATCGGTGCATAAGCACCCATAAAGACGTCGCCAACGCCCGTTCAGGCGAGATAGCGTATGGTCGAATGATCGGTGTCGAGGGTGCGCGAAGCCGGCATGTGAATGCGCACGGTGGTACCCTTCCCCAGTTCGCTCTCCAGCTCCAGGCGTCCGCCATGCGCCTCGGTGAGTGCCTGACACAGGGGCAGCCCGAGTCCGGTTCCTTCGCGCGAACGAGTGAGAGAGTTCTCCGCCTGACCGAAGGGCTCAAGGACGCGCTCGATATCTTCCTCGGCGATCCCGATGCCCTCGTCGCTCACCGTGAATACGAGACCGCCATCCGCCTTCAGTTCGGCCGCAAGCCGCACCGTCTGACCGGTTTCCGAAAACTTCAGGGCATTGCTCAGCAGATTGAGCAGAATTTGGCGCACGAATTGGGGATCGGCCAATAGGTCCGGCAGATCATCCGGCACCTCGAGAAGAATTTCGACCCCTCGCCGCTTGGCGGTTTCGCGAAGCATCCGGCAGGCCGAGTGGCAGAGGTCGGCGGGGTCGATTTCCTCTTCATTGAGCTCAAGCCGGTTGGCCTCGATCTTCGACATGTCGAGGATCGCATTGATGACATTGAGCAGATGCTTGCCGCTGGTGTTCACATCCTCGACATATTCGGCGTACTCGGCCGGACGGATGGGGCCGAGGGTTTCCGAGCGGATGAAGTCCGTAAAGCCGATGATCGCATTGAGCGGCGTGCGCAGCTCGTGGCTCATGTTCGCCAGGAACATGGACTTCGAGCGGTTGGCAGCCTCCGCCTCAAGCTTGGCCTCCTCGAGAGCCTCGGCATGCCTCTGCATGCGCCGCATCTGCGCCTGAAGCAGCAGCAGCGCACTGCCGATACCATGGTAACGGCCGCGGTGAACGATGATGAAGCCGGTGGCAAGCGCACTCGGCCGTTCGGTCAGAATGCGCTTGCCGAGGTCATCGATATCGGCTTCTCCATCGACGATCAGCGGATCGCGGTCCATCAGCCGCTCGACCGGCTTTTTTTCGAACAGCGGACGACCGAATCGATCGGCAAGCCGCAGGATCAGTTCATGACGATTGACGAGCCCTATGGGGCGACCGTCTTCGACGACCGCCAAGGCGAGCAGATCCGGGTCGCGGGAAAAGAGGTCATAGACATCGGCGCATGCCATTCCAGGCGCTACCGTGGGCGCTCTGATCGCCAGATTCAGAATCCGCTCCATCACCCGCCAGACCCGCCTTCTCTTCACCGGATTTCCTGCCCGAGCGCGAAGAAGCCGCCGGTGACCGAAGCCGACCGGCCTTCGGATGCACCTCGCCCCGTCCGCGCGCATCGGCGCAGCGCACACACTTCCAGCTTCGGTCACATTGCCTTAATATCCGGTTAATTTACTCGATCTGGTTGTGACTTTGGTTCATTTCGCGCTCGACGCTGTCAGTTGTCGAACAAATGGGAACGGGAACGGATCAAGACGGCGGTCATTGTCGGCATTTCCCTGATCGGATATCATCTTTTCCTTCCCGCAACCTGCCGGAGCAGCCACCCCATGATCCGCCTCTTGCCTTCGATGATGCGCCAACGAGCGAAAGGTCTGCCCCTTTCGCTCGCTCTGCTGATCTTCGTGTCGGCCACTGCCGGTTCTGTTTTCACGGCAAAGGCGCAAGAGGCGAATCAGGCGCAGGTGGTCGTCTATGTCAGCCATGACCGGTCCTTCTCACAGCCCGTCCTGCAGGCCTTCGAAGAGAAGACCGGCATCACGGTTCATGCGGTCCATGATACCGAAGAGACCAAGGGCAGCGCCCTTATCGAGCGTCTGATCGCCGAAAAGCCGGCCCCGAAGGCGGACGTCTATTGGGCGAATGCGCCGATCCGTGCCGAACTGCTGAAGCGCGAGGGGGTAAGCGCACCCTATCTGTCGCCCAATGCCGGCGATATCGAAGCACGCTGGCGCGACCCGGAAGGATACTGGACCGGTTTTGCCGCTCGGGCACGTGTCCTGCTGGTCGGCGCAGGGGTGGCGCCCGTACCCGCCTCGATTCTCGCCTATACCGATCCGCGATGGCGATCGCGCTCGGTGATCGCCCATCCGCGCCATGGCACGACGGCCGAGCATCTTGCCGCCCTGTTCGTGCTGTGGGGCGATGCACGCGGACGGCAGTTCCTGGAGAAGATGCGGACCAATGGCGTGCGAGTGACCCCCGGCAACATCCACAGCGCCCGCCTGGTCGCCGACGGCCTGGCCGACTTCGCGCTCGTCGATACCGACGATGCCCTGGCGATGATCGAGGCCGGCAAGCCGGTGCGGATGATATGGCCGGACCAGAGCCCGGATGGGCTCGGCGTCTTCATCGTTCCGAATGCGGCGGTACTGATTGCCGGCGCACCGCATCCGGCAGCGGCACGCAAGCTGATCGATTTCCTGCTCTCACGCGAGGCCGAAGAGATGCTGGCAAAATCGCCTGCGCACCAGATTCCGCTGCATCCGAATGTCGCCCCGCCTGAAGGCATGCGCTCTCTCGACCAGCTGCATGTCATGCCGATCGATTACGCCGCCGTCGCCCACAAGCTGAAGGTGATCCGCCCGCTGCTCGAAGAATGGGCGGCAAGCACGCCCAGTATCGCTAATGATTCGATCAGGACGGGACAGCATCACTGATTTCGCTCCCGGGGGAAGGAAAACTCCGCCCCCGAGCTGCGAGCCCCGCGCCTGCCGGCATTGGACTGTTCATCCTTGACCGCCCTTCGCAGGTCGGTTTTTTGCAGCCTCCTCATGGCCCAACCCCAGCTCATCCAGTGCCGCACGAATGGCTTCGGTTCGGTTTTCCCTGATGGCGTCGAGGGGCAGCCCCGCCAGCGCTCCCATCCGCTCCAGCAAACGACGCGGCCGTTCCTTCAGCCCGATCAGGAAGACGATCTTGCCGGCCCGACGCGTGCGCTGAATGGCGTCCTCGATGGCACGCGCGGCGCTGGTATCGAGAAAGGGGACTTCGGAAAAGTCCAGAACGAGTGCATCGTAAAGATCCCCGCGGCTCAACCGGCGAACCATCCCCTTTGCCGCCCCGAAGCTGAAGGGGCCAGCCAGCCGATAGAAAACCAGGCGACCGCCGGCACGCTGAAGCAGCTCCTTCTCCTCGGCAGTCAGATGCGGGCTGTCCCCATCAACGATTGCCTCTATATTCGCCAATTGAAACTGGGAAAGTCGATCCAGCGTCAAGATCGCCGAAAGGAACAGACCAACTCCAACGGCGGTGATCAGATCGACGAGGACCGTCAGCACGAAGACGATCCCCATGAAGACGGTCCCCTCGCCCGGAGCCTTGGCCATCTGGCGAAGACCGTGCCAGTCGATGATATCAAAACCCACCTTCAACAGAATTCCTGCCAGTACCGCATGGGGAATATGCGCCGCCAACGGCGCCAGTCCCAGGACGAATGCGAGCAGGATAAGGGCATGGATCATGCCCGACAGGCGTGTCCGGCCGCCGCTCTGGATATTGATGACGGTACGCATGGTCGCACCCGCACCGGGAATGCCGCCAATGATGCCGGCCAAGAAATTGCCAATACCCTGACCGAAGAGTTCCTGATCGGGCCGGTGCTCCGATTCGGTCAGATTGTCGGCAACCAAGGCAGTCAGCAAGGTATCTATCATTCCCAGGACGGCAAGTACCAGCGCGCTCTGAACCATAACGGGAAGCGCCGACCAATCGATCACGGGAAGGTGAGGGGTCGGCAGTCCCTGGGGAATGAGACCGATCGTCGGGACGCCGGGAAGAAGGAACGCTGCCAGAACTGTCCCGAGGATCAGGGCAACCAGTGGACTGGGCAACACGGCCGTCAGACGACGAGGCCAGAACAGCACCAGCATAAATGTTCCAAGCCCCAGTGACGCCGCTGCAGGGGAAATCTGCGAAAAGATCTCCGGCAGACTCCGCAAGGTTCCCAGCACGCCACCACCGGGGGAATCTACGCCCAGCAGGGGCGGAAGCTCCAGGATGATGATGATCACGCCGATACCGCTCATGAATCCTGAAATTACGGGATAAGGCATCAGGGCGACGAAGCGACCGAAACGGAGCAGACCGAGAAGGATCTGCACCAGGCCTGCCATCATGACGATTGCGAAGATGACCCCCCGGTCGATCAGCGAACTGGGCGGCGATCCCGGCCATAACGACCGTCATCGGTCCCGTCGGCCCGGACACCTGGGTAGGCGTTCCACCGAACAGCGCCGCAAAGAAACCGAGCGCGATCGCACCCCACAGGCCGGCGGCTGCTCCAAGTCCGGAGGCGACACCGAAGGCCAGCGCCAGAGGCAAGGCGACGATCGCCGCCGTAATGCCACCGAAGACATCTCCTTTCAGATGACTGCGCCAATGACGAAGATCCTCGAAAGACAGACCAAGCCATTTCATCGCTCATGCTCCATGTCGATTCCCTCAACTCGCTAGGAAGGAAAGGGATAACGGTCTTGCCAGTTCAGGGAATGAAATCCGGCCGCATCCAGGATACGGGTTGGTTCACGGCAGACATGACGATTCAGTCACCCGGCCATTCACCTTCCTTGTCGTGGTGCCGATCCAGCATCATACGCACAGAATACGCTTCGCGGCCCTAGCCCGATGTTGCCCACCTCTTTCATCACCGGTTGTAGCCCCGGCCCGTCAAACGGGTGGGGTCGCATCGTCATCTACATCAGCCGTCGAGCCGTTCCTTCAGCAGCTTGTTGACCACTGCAGGATTGGCCTGACCGCGGGTTTCCTTCATCACCTGCCCGACGAAAAAGCCGATCACCCTGGTCTTGCCGCCGCGATACTG